>CAYYEB010000037.1:0-11628 GCA_964470725.1 uncultured Lachnospiraceae bacterium
CTTTTTTTCTCAATTCTTAAGTATCATTTACACATTTTATACCATGGAACCGGCTTTTATGGTAAACTTATGAGACAGAATGACGAAAGATGCAGCGTTATATGTCTGCAAAATAAAAAGAATGGACAAAATAAAATCATAAAGTTTTGACGTGAAGGAAGAATACCTATGAAGAAAAAAGCAATTGTGGCAGGACATATCTGCCTGGATATTACACCGCTCTTCGGACAGAAGAAAGCGGAGCGTGTTTCTGAGATCCTGCAGCCGGGAAAACTGGTGGAAGTCGGCGCTGCTGATGTTCACACCGGAGGCGCAGTTGCCAATACCGGGCTAGGCATGAAAAAGCTCGGCGCGGATGTGAGACTTCTTGCAAAAGTCGGCAATGATGCCTTTGGCACAATGGTGCAGAAGATTCTGAATCAGTATGGGGCAGGAGATGATCTGATTGTTTCGGATGAGGACAGCACCAGCTACTCCGTAGTTTTGGCTATCCCGGGAATTGACCGGATGTTTTTGCATAATGCCGGAGCAAACAATACATTTTCCGAAGAGGATATTCCGGACAGTGCGCTGGACGGCGTCTCGCTGTTTCATTTCGGATATCCGCCTCTGATGCAGAGAATGTATGAAGATGACGGAGAACATCTGGTAAATCTGATGCGGCGGGTAAAGAATCGTGGAATTGCCACGTCCCTCGATCTGGCGGCCGTTGACCCGCAGAGCAGAGCCGGACAGTGTGACTGGGAAAAGATTCTGGAAAGAACGCTTCCATATATTGATTTCTTTGTGCCAAGTTTTGAGGAACTGTGCTTTATGCTTGACCGGTCGAAATATGATCAGCTCGTGGAGGCACATGAGGGAGATGACATCACGAAACATCTGTCTTTGGAGGATGATATCCGTCCGCTTGCGGATAAGTGCCTGAAACTTGGAGCCAAGGCGGTGCTGCTGAAGTGCGGCGCTCCGGGAATGTATCTGAAGACATCGGATAAAATGCAGGAAACGGGAGAAAGGCTTGCTCTTGATGCGGAGAAGTGGAATCTTTTTGAAGCATTTGAACCGAGCTTTCAGATTGACCATGTGCTATCCGGAACAGGGGCCGGGGATACAAGCATTGCCGCATTTCTGACCAGCATCCTTGAAGGATACGGACCAAAGGAGTCTCTGGAAAATGCATCCGCCACCGGAGCGCTGTGCTGTACGGCAGTCGATGCGGTAAGCGGACTTCTCCCGCTTAGGGAAGTCCGCAAAAAGATTGACGGCGGCTGGGAAAAATCCTATCCGATAGTATAATATCGAATTTCATGAAATGCTTTTATAAAGAGACTTTGCAGAATGCACAAAACTGACAATTAACTTTTGGGTGAACTGCCGAAAATTGGAAAAAACACACAATGCAAATTGACTTTGATTGAAAATAAGACTATAGTAAAGACACTTAAATAAAGCTGTTTTGCAAAACGGAACTTAAGAAACAAAAGCTTTTAAGAAGGAGGATTCAAATGAAAGCAAAAAGATTAATGTCTCTGTTCCTGGCTGGCGCTATGGGCCTGTCACTTGCAGCATGTGGAAGCTCATCAAGCAGCTCTACAGCTACTTCATCCGCTGCGGACTCTACAACGTCAAGTACATCTACAGCAGAAGCAACTTCTACGGCTGAGGCTTCATCCACACCGGCAGAAGCAAGTTCAACAGCAGCAACTGCAAATATTAAAAAGGGCGACGGAAGCCAGACCGTTGGTATTTCGATGCCGACAAAGTCCCTCGAAAGATGGAATCGTGATGGATCTTTCCTGGACAAACAGTTCAAATCAGCAGGTTACAAGACAGAAGTTACATATTCTGATAACAAGATCGATCAGCAGGTCAAGGACCTTGAAGGACTGATTGCAGATAAGGTAAATCTTCTGGTTGTTGCCGCAATTGACGGTGAAGCACTCAGCGAAGTTCTTGCAAGTGCAAAGGATGCCAACATTCCGGTTATTTCCTATGACCGTCTGATCATGAACACAGACGCAATCAGCTACTATGTATCATTTGATAACTACAAAGTCGGACAGCTGCAGGGCCAGTACATTGTAGATGCTCTGGATCTGAAAAATGCCGGCAAGAAGACATATAACATCGAGTTCACAACAGGCCCGACCTCCGATAACAACGCTCCGTTCTTCTTCAACGGCGCTATGGATGTCCTGAAGCCGTACCTCGACAAGGGCGTTCTGAAGTGCCCGTCCGGCCAGACTTCCTTTGAACAGTGCGCAACAGAGAACTGGGATACAACAAAGGCTATGACCCGTATGCAGAACATCCTCGGATCCAACTACTCCGATGGAACACAGCTGGATGTAGCTCTTTGCTCCAACGACTCTACAGCACTTGGTGTTACACAGGCTATTCAGTCTGATTACTCAGGCACAAATACACCTATCGTAACTGGCCAGGATGGTGATGAAGCGAACCTGAAGAACCTCGTTGACGGCACACAGACAATGGATGTTTACAAGGCAGTTGCAAACGAAGCAGTCGTTACACTGAACCTTGGCGTTGATATCCTGAACGGCCAGAAGCCGGATGAAAGCCTGATTACAGATTCCAAGTGGGATTTCGATTGCAAGTATGATACAGAATCCTATGACAACGGCAAAGGAAAGATTCCGTCTTACCTTCTGACACCGGTTGTTGTTACAAAGGACAACCTCAAGAAGGAACTGGTAGATACAGGATACTACAAGATGGATGGCAAGTATCCGAAGGCAGTGAGCTGATAGGAACTGTACGGATTTCATGCAGCTGAAATAAGCAGCTGCTTACCAGAGGGCGGGAGAACAATTTTCTCGCCCTTTTGTTTTCAGAGATTAAGTAAAGACGTTTTATAAAAGGAAGCAAAAGGAGATCTTTAAAAACGTCAGATAACGATCTGAAAACTTTTTGGCAGGAGGTAATCATTTGGCTGACTATATTTTGGAGATGAAAAATATCACAAAGCTTTATCCCGGTGTAAAAGCTTTGGATAATGTCAATCTAAAGGTAGAACGCGGAGAAATTCATGCGCTGGTCGGTGAAAACGGAGCCGGTAAATCCACTCTGATGAATGTTCTGTCCGGAACCATTCCATACGGACAGTACACCGGCGACATCGTTTACAATGGCGATGTATGTAAGTTCTCCAATATCAAGGATTCGGAAAGGAAGGGCATCGTTATTATTCATCAGGAACTTGCCCTGATTCCGGAACTGACAATTGCCGAGAATATGTTCCTCGGTAATGAAAGAAGAAATAAGTGGGGCAAGATCGACTGGACAAAGACACACAAGGATGCAACGGAACAGCTTCGCCGTGTAGGCCTGAAGGAGCCGTCCACGGTTCTGATCAAGGATATCGGTACCGGCAAGCAGCAGCTGGTCGAAATCGCAAAGGCCCTTTCAAAGAATGTAAAACTTCTGATTCTGGATGAGCCTACATCCTCTCTGAACGAGGAAGACTCCAAGATGCTTCTGGATATGCTCCTCGGATTCAAGAAAGAGGGACTTACTTCCATTATCATCACTCATAAGCTGAACGAAGTCGCATACTGCGCAGATCATATTACTGTTCTTCGTGATGGCGCAACAATCGAAACAATGGACAACCCGAACCACAATATTGATGAGGAACGTATCATCAAAGGAATGGTTGGTCGTGAACTGACAGACCGGTATCCGGAAAGAAAGCACAACATCAGCCCGGATATCGCATTTGAGTGTAAGCACTGGACCGTCTATCATCCGGTTTATACAGAAAAGTGCATGGATCACGATATCAGCTTTAATGTACATAAGGGCGAAATTGTCGGATTCTCCGGACTGCAGGGTGCAGGCCGTACGGAACTTGCAAAGTCTCTCTTCGGTAAGAGCTACGGCAGCCATATTTCCGGGCAGGAATTCATCAATGGCAAGGAAGTTCATCTGAAGAATGAGCATGATGCCATCGAACATGGTCTTGCCTATGCAACAGAAGACCGTAAGACAGACGGACTTGTACTGAGCGAATCCATTGCGCAGAATACGACAATGGCAAAACTTTCCAGAATTTCTCATAACGGAATCATTGATCCCCAGAAAGAGACGAAATACGCTGAAGAATATGCCAAGGCGATGAATACCAAGACACCGAGTGTTCAGCAGAAGGTCGGAAACCTTTCCGGTGGTAACCAGCAGAAGGTGCTCCTTGCAAAGTGGATGTTTGCAGAACCTGATGTTCTCATTCTGGATGAGCCGACACGTGGTATCGATGTCGGAGCAAAATATGAAATCTATACGATCATGAATCAGATGGTCGCGCAGGGTAAGGCGGTTGTGATGATTTCCTCAGAACTTCCTGAGCTTCTGGGTATGTGCGACAGAATTTATGTCATGAATGAAGGAGAAATGGTAGCTGAATTTACACAGAAAGAGGCTACACAGGAAAGAATTATGAGTGCGATCCTTAAATCGGATGACCGCAAAGGTAAAAAGGAGGCTCAGGCATGAAAGTTTCAGCATTTATCAAAAAATATACGATGATCCTGGCACTGGTCGTTGTATTTGTATTGTTTACGGTACTGACCGGTGGAAAACAGGTTCTTCCGGCGAATATTTCCAACCTGCTGCTGCAGAACGCTTACGTTCTGGTTATGGCATGCGGCATGCTCTTATGTATCCTGACAGGCGGTAACGTTGATCTGTCAGTCGGTTCCACACTCTGCCTGGCAGGTGGTGTTGCAGCTAAGATGCTGGAAGATGGTGCTCCGACAGCTGCCGCAGTGCTTGTTCCTCTGATCATCGCAGCCTGCATTGGTATCTTCCAGGGCCTTCTGATCGGTTATGTACATATTCCTCCATTTATCTGCACGCTGGCAGGTATGTTCCTTTGGAGAGGTGTTGCACGTATCGTTCTGAATTCCATGACAATTTCTATCCAGAACCAGGGATTCAAGAACCTGTTTACATCCTATATCCGCATCCCGGGTATTGATCAGAAGGGAAATGCTCCGTCTGCACTGATCATCTTTATTATCATTGCAGTTCTCGTGACGATTGCAGCTTTTGCAAATCGTGCAAAGCAGGTAAAGAACGGAATTGCGCAGGGCAAGACAGGCAGCCTTGTTGCTAAAATCGTTATCATTGATCTGATCATCATCCTTTATGGCCAGAGACTCAGCAAATATCAGGGTATTCCGGTTATGCTGATCTGGATCGCAGTTGTTGTTGCGATCTTCTGGTTCATCACATCATCTACCGTATTCGGCCGTTACTTCTACGCAGTCGGCGGTAACGAGAAGGCTACAAAACTTTCAGGTATCGATCCTCGTAAGGTTTACTTCTGGGCTTACTTCCTGATGTCCATCCTGGCTGGTCTCTCCGGTCTCCTCTGCGGCGCAAGAATCGGTTCTGTCGATGGTAACATGGGTAACTCCTACGAAATGGACGCTATCGCATCCTGCTTCATCGGTGGTGCTTCCGCATACGGCGGATCCGGTACAATCCCGGGCGTCATGGTCGGTGCTATTCTTCTTGGTGTTATCAACCAGGGTATGTCTATCATGGGTCTGCCGGATCAGATGCAGTACGTCGTCAAGGGCGCTGTCCTTCTTGCAGCCGTTGTCTTCGATGTCGTATCGAACCACAAGACAGGTAAGTCATGATGGTGAAGTATAAGTCTGTTGGTTAGCACAGTGGGAATTGCGAAGCAATGGAATTGTGCGTAAGACTTATACGAAGCAAGATGATAAAGGAAAACAGAAATTTCGGACAAGCCAGGTTGGGACGGAAGCAATTACTTGCTGCGGTCGGTCGCAGACCTGGCTGTTTGACTCTAAAGAGGGAGAATAAGATGCTGTATATCGGTATTGATTTGGGGACGTCCGCCGTCAAACTCCTTTTGATGGATGAAAAGGGCGAAATCAAAAACATTGTTTCAGAAGAATATCCTCTCTATTTTCCACATCCGGGATGGTCGGAACAGAACCCGGAGGACTGGGTGAAGGCAATTAAGACAGGTATTCCGAAACTTCTTGAAGGCCAGGATCCTTCTCAGGTAGCGGGAATCGGTGCCGGTGGTCAGATGCACGGACTGGTTGTCCTCGATAAAGAGGATCATGTACTTCGTCCGGCTATTTTGTGGAATGACGGACGGACACAGAAGGAAACCGATTATCTGAACAATGTGATTGGAAAAGAAACACTGACAAAGTACACCGGAAACATCGCATTTGCCGGATTTACCGCTCCGAAGATTCTTTGGATGAAGGAAAATGAGCCGGAACTTTTTGCAAAGATCGATAAGATCATGCTCCCGAAAGACTACGTCAACTATAAGCTGACCGGAGTACACTGCACGGATTATTCGGATGCTTCAGGTATGCTGCTTCTTGATGTGAAGAACAAGAAGTGGAGTCAGGAAATGCTGAAGATCTGCGGCATCACGGAAGCGCAGATGCCGAAACTCTTCGAAAGTTACGAGATTGTCGGTACGCTTACGGATGAAGCCGCAAAGGATCTCGGACTTTCAAAGAATGTCAAAGTTGCGGCCGGCGCCGGTGATAATGCTGCGGCTGCAGTAGGAACAGGTGTTGTAGGAAACGGCGGCTGCAATATTTCCATCGGTACATCGGGAACGATTTTCATTTCCTCTGACCACTTCCGCGTGGACTCGGCAAACGCGCTGCATTCATTTGCGCATGCGGACGGTGGCTGGCATCTGATGGGATGCATGCTCTCCGCGGCATCCTGTAACAAGTGGTGGATGGATACCATTATCCGCACAAAGGACTACAACGGTGAGCAGAAGGGCATTTCAGAAGATAAACTCGGAAAGAACCATGTCTATTTCCTGCCGTATCTGATGGGAGAACGCGCTCCTCACAATGACGCTTCAGCAAGGGGATGCTTCATCGGACTTACAATGGATACAACCCGCGAAGATATGACGCAGGCTGTTCTGGAAGGTGTCGCTTTCGGCATCCGTGACAGTCTGGAGGCTGCAAAGAAGCTTGGAATTGATGTAAAGTCGAGCTTTATCACAGGCGGAGGCGCAAAGAGCCCTCTGTGGAAGAAGATTTTTGCCAATGTTTTAAATATCGACCTGACAATTCCGGAAACCGAACAGGGACCGGGATACGGCGGAGCAATTCTGGCGGCAGTCGGCTGCGGAGAGTATCCGAGCGTAAAGGCTGCAACAGATAAGCTGATCAAGGTGACCGATACGATTCATCCGGATCCGGAACTGGCAAAACTGTATGACGAAAAGTATAAGGTATTCCACAGCCTGTATCCGGCACTGAAAGCGTATTTTCCGACATTGTGATTCGGCTATGTCGGGATGATTTCCGTAAAATAAAGTAAACGGCAAAAAAAACAGCAAAGTCGGCAGAGCGGAGAGCGCAAAGATGACCTGCACTGCCGACCGGAAAATAATAAGATAGCAACAGAAACGTGAAAAAACACAGAAGAGGAATCCTGTGTGAAAATAAAAAGGAGAAGCACTATGACAAGTAATATTCCAGTAGTAAAAGTTGGTATTGTAGCCGTCGGAAGAGACTGTTTCCCGGCACCTCTTGCAGTCAACAGAAGAAAGGCTGTTGTTGAAGCTTACAAGAAGAAGTATGATGCGGCAGACATCTATGAATGTCCGATCACAATTGTCGAAAGTGAAATCGACATGGTAAATGCTCTTGAGGATGTCAAGAAGGCAGGATGCAATGCACTTTGCGTGTACCTTGGAAACTTCGGTCCGGAAATTGCCGAGACACTTGCTGCAAAGCATTTTGACGGTCCGGTTATGTTCAGTGCAGCAGCTGAGGACGGACAGGATAAGCTGAATGCTAATGGCCGTGGCGATGCATATTGCGGTATGCTGAATGCTTCCTACAACCTGGCACTTCGTAATGTCAAGGCATGGATCCCGGAGAACCCGGTAAGAGATCCGGAAGGTGTGGCAGACAATATCCATGAATTCCTTCCGATCGCGAGAGTAAAGCTTGGTCTTGACAACCTGAAGATCATTTCCTTTGGTCCGAGACCGCAGAACTTCCTGGCCTGCAATGCTCCGATCAAGCAGCTCTACAACCTGAATGTAGAAATTGAAGAAGAATCTGAACTGGATCTTTTTGAAGCATATGAGAAGCATTACTGCCCGGAGAAGTACAACCTCGGTGAGGAAGTTGTAAAGAAGCAGAATGAAGAAATCGCTGCGATCAAGGAAGACATGAAGAAGGAACTTGGCATTACCGATCCGGATGAGAAGCAGGATGACATGCTCAATAAGTTTGCAGCATATGAAGCAACTCTGCTTGACTGGGTTGATGCCAACAAGGGCTATCGCAAGTATGTTGCGCTGACAACAAAGTGCTGGCCGGCATTCGAAGACATGTTCAAGTTTGTACCGTGCTATGTCAACAGCCGTCTGACAGGCCGTGGAATTCCGGTATCCTGCGAAGTTGATATCTATGGTGCTCTTTCCGAGTACATCGGCTGGTGCGTCAGCGGTGAATCCGTCACTCTTCTTGATATCAATAACTCTGTACCTGCAGATATGTATGCAGAGAGCATCAAGGGCAAGTTTGATTATGACTACAAGCCTACAGATGTATTTATGGGATTCCATTGCGGCAATACGTGCTCTTCAAGACTTGTGAAACCGCATATCGGCTATCAGCAGATCATGGCCAGCACACATCCGAAGGAATGGTGCGACGGTACAATGGAAGGCGATATCCAGCCGGGCGACATCACATTCTACAGACTGCAGTCCACAGCAGACGGACAGCTTCGCGCTTATGCAGCAGAAGGTGAAGTTCTTCCTGTTGCGACAAGATCTTTCGGTTCCATCGGTGTATTCGGCATCAAGGAAATGGGCCGCTTCTATCGCTATGAACTGGTTGGAAAGAACTTCCCGCATCACGGCGCAGTTATGTTCGGTCACTATGGAAAGAGCCTGTATGAAGCGCTGAAGTTCATCGGAGTAGATCCGAAGAAAATCGGATACAATCATGCAGCAGGTGATCGTTACGAAGATGAAAATCCGTGGGGAACACTGTAATCAGGTCGTATGAATAAAAGCATATTGACAATTCTATAAAATGTTTCCTGGGATGACCGCCGTGCAGAACTCTCTGCGAAAACACGCTGCGCTTTACTCATCTCACTGCGAATTATCTGCACGTCCTCCGACCGCTGGAAAAAACGTTGGCGGCTCTTCGGACGGCACAATTCTTGTGAGATTTCGTGCGCTTGCTAAGGATTTTCTGCAGAGAGTCTGCCACGGCGGTCACTTCATGAAAGCAATAGAATTATTTGCTACTGTTTACTTCTAAGTTAGGCCGGTCATGATTTGAGGCCCGTCCCTTGAGTTATGTCCGAACAGTAACGATTATTTTAGACAGAAAGGAAGAAAAGAAATATGCATATTTACAAGGTGACGGATCCTGAATTCAAGGCATATGGAAAAATTATTACAGGGTATGAAAAAGAGACGGATGCGATTGTAAAGTGTCTTGCAGCCAATACGCCATGCCCGGATGACGGTACAGGATATGTACCGGAGGATGAGGCTCTTCAGAGCCTGCCGGAAGCGAAGGCGATTGCACCGAGCCTTTTCGGAGGAATTCCGGTAGAGTTCGGCTGGTGCAACGGACACAATACGAAGCTCAATGCTTTGGAATATCACAGAAACAGCGAATTCAACCTCGGCACGGAGGATTTCATCCTGCTCCTTGCAAAGCAGAGCGAAATCGATGATAACTTTATGCTCGACACGGCGAATGTAAAGGCCTTTCTTGTTCCTGCAGGTACTTTGATTGAAGTTTATGCGACAACGCTTCACTATGCACCCTGCCAGGCAGCAAAGGATAAGGGGTTCCGTGTTCTGGTTGCACTTCCGAAGGGAACGAATGATGGCGTGACGACAACGGAAGGCAAGAGCCCGGAAGATAAGTATATGACAGCTAAAAACAAGTGGCTGCTGCCGCATCCGGATTCAGCGGAAGCAAAGGGCGGTGCCGTTGTAGGCCTTAGAGGTGTCAACATCGATATTGCCGGTGATATTTCATAAAGTGATCCTGTGGTAAGAATCCCTGGCTTTTCAATTGGAAGAGCCGGGGATTTTCCTTACTGCAATAAGTGATATGCATTTCCGCATCTGGAGGAAAAAAACGGAGAAAAAGTAGCGAACAACGACAGTGCGAATCTTACGTTTCGATACTTCGCAGCGAGACTATAAATAGTAAAATGATTACAACTGAAAAAACAAATGAAAGGAAGAACTATGGAAGCAAAACAGGCAATTGAATCCGGGAAGACGGCTCTCGGAATTGAATTCGGTTCCACCAGAATCAAAGGGGTTCTGATTGATCTCGACGGCAATGTGCTTGCGGTCGGATTTTATGACTGGGAAAATTCTCTGATCAATGATATCTGGACCTACAGTCTTGATGAAATTCATGCCGGACTTCGCGGCTGCTATTCATCCCTTCGCAGGACGGTAGAAGAAAAATACGGAGTCACACTGAAGAAGATCGGCGCCATCGGCATCAGTGCAATGATGCACGGCATTCTTGCATTTGACAAGGACGGAAAGCTGCTGACTCCATTCCAGACATGGAGAAACAGCAACACGCAGGAAGCGGCGGATAAGCTGACGGAACTGTTTAACTTCAATATTCCTCTTCGTTGGACGATTGCACATCTGTACCAGTTCGTGCTGGATGATGAACCGTTTACGAAAGATATTGCATTTGCAACGACACTTGATTCCTACATTCACTGGAAACTGACCGGTAAGAAGGTTACGGGCATCGGCGATGCGGCAGGGATTTTCCCGATCGATTCTGATGCAAAAGATTATGATGCCGGTATGATCGCGAAATTTGATGAGCTGATTGCTGACAAGGGCTATCCGTGGAAGGTGAAGGACATTCTTCCGAAAGTGCTTGTGGCAGGTGAAAATGCAGGGACTCTCACGGAAGAAGGCGCGAAGTTCCTCGATGAGTCCGGAAATCTTGAGGCCGGAATCCCGATGTGCCCGTCAGAAGGAGATGCGGGAACAGGCATGGTGGCGACCAATTCCGTGGCACCGCGTACCGGCAATGTCTCCGCCGGAACATCTACATTTGCCATGGTTGTTCTGGAAAAACAGCTGAGCCGTGTCTACCGTGAAATCGATATGGTTACCACACCGACCGGACTTCCTGTGGCAATGTCTCATGCCAATAACGGAACATCGGATCTCAACGCCTGGGTAAATCTTTTTAAGGAATTCTCAGACCTTATGGGAGTCAAGACGGACATGGGCGAGCTCTTCGGAAAACTCTATACCAATTCCCTGAAGGGTGATCCGGATTGCGGAGGACTTCTCTCTTACGGGTATTATTCAGGAGAGGGCGTGACACACATCAATGAGGGCAGACCGCTCTTCGTACGTACGCCTGACAGCAAGTTCAACCTTGCAAACTTCATGCGCGCACATCTGTATTCTTCACTGGGAGCCGTAAAGCTTGGACTCGATATTCTGATGAAGCAGGAGGGCGTGAAGATTGACAAACTTCTGGGACATGGCGGACTCTTCAAGACGAAGGGCGTCGGGCAGAGATATCTGGCAGCGGCAGTGAACGC
>CAYYEB010000038.1:0-11555 GCA_964470725.1 uncultured Lachnospiraceae bacterium
TTCCGGACGCGCAAGTGTCAAGCATACGGTCGGCGGCGATTTTCGTCAGGCGACCTACCGGGCAATCCGACAGGGTCTCAAGTCCGCTCAAAGTGTGCTTCTGGAGCCCTATTATTCCTTTACACTGGAAGTGCCGCAGGATACCGTCGGCAGAGCGCTGAAAGATCTTTCGGATATGGCGGGGAAGCCGGAATCGCCCGAATTTCATTCCTCCCCGTCAGGAGACATGGCCGTAATTCGCGGAGTTGCACCTGTAGCTACAATGAACGACTATATTACGGAAGTCAATGCGTATACACGCGGACTTGGCTCTTTGAACCTTCATCTTGCAGGTTACGATGTTTGTCATAATCCTGAAGAAGTCATTAAAAATGCCCGCTATGACAGCGAAATGGATTTAAGGAATCCGACCGGCTCTGTCTTCTGCGCTCATGGCGCAGGCTTTTACGTTCCATGGAATCAGGTACCGGAATACATGCACCTTCCGTATACATTTGTGCCGGAGGTCCTAAAAGATGAATACGCCGCAAATGAAGATATCGAATCCTTCGGTGCCGCCGACGGATGGGGAAAGGGTGTACGCAAAAAATCCGCAGGTCAGTCCTATGCGGAAGATGCTGAACTTCAGCAGATTTATGAAAGGACCTTCGGTCACAGTTCAGAGCGTGAGATTCTGGAAGAACGCAGAAAATGGAGCAGACTGAAGGCATCGGAAAAGCCTGTGTCTCACCGGAAACTGGATAAACACGGAAATCCGATCTATCCGAAGCAGGATACCCGAAAAGAGTATCTCATCATTGACGGATATAATATCATTTTTTCTTGGGAATCTTTAAGCAATCTCAAGGACGTCAATATCAATGCCTCACGGGACAAACTGCTGGAAATTATCAGTAACTATCAGGGGTATACAGGAAAAAAGATCACCGTTGTCTTCGACGCCTATAAAACCGATCAGACGCCGGAAGCATACTATCAGTATGATAATCTGGAAATAGTTTTCACCAAAAAGGATGAAACCGCAGACGCGTATATCGAAAAGACAGTCCATGACATCGGAAATCAGTATCATGTGACGGTTGCCACTTCCGACGGACTTGAACAGCTGACGGTCATGCGCCTGGGAGCTCTTCGGATGTCCGCCAGAATGCTGAAAGAAGAAGTCGAGCGTGTAACAGGCAGAAAAATTGAATAGCTCAGGATTCTCCGATGATCTGAGAGAGCGTGACGGATCGTCCCTCCAGAACCTTGCAGCGGATCCCCTGACACTTCGGGCATCTGTAGTCATTTTCTCTGGAGGGATGAAATATAGTATTGCAGTCAAGGCACTGCGCCTTTGCTTTTACAGTCCGAACCGTAAGTTCCGATCCTTCACAGGGTGTGCCGTGCGATGCTTCGGGATAATATTTATAGAGATATTCCGGAAGAATATCCGTCATTTCCCCTACATCCACGATCAATTGTCTCACACTTTTCAGATGTTCTTTTTCAATCACTTCCCCCGCCTGGTTTACCAGGCGGATCATTGTACTCATTTCGTGCATAATCTCATTACTTTCCGCGATATTTCCGTATTTTCCGAATCAGGTAGCGCAGCATCAGATATGCCGTGGATCCCACCGCAATAAAATATCCGATCGCCCCCAGAAGCGGTATCCCGAGAACTCTCGGTGTCATGCTCGTCGTACAGATGATACTGGAACTGATCAGAAGCGCAACGATGCACAGTCCGATCACCAGATTCCGAACCGAAGACCAGACGAGCTGAGAAAGATCATCTGTAGTATCCAGTTTCAGATTCATTCTGCCCTGCCCCTTCAGATACTCCTTAACGGCATCTGTGACAAGGGACGGAAGTTCCACACCCTTACTTGCGGAGCGATACATTCTCCTGGCATTTTTTTCAATCTCATCCCGCCAGTTAATATCTTTCAGCCAGTCTTCCCGTACCCGGTCCGCCGCGATTTCCATCATATTGATGTCGGGACTTATTTCCGCAAGAACCCCCTCCATATGAATCAGACCGCGTGCAAGCATCGTCATGCCATGGGGCATCCCGATGTGATTCTTCTTCATAATCTCCATCAGAGCCTGCATGGTCTCGGCCAGATCCACACTGCCCATGGACATGGAGCCGTATTGCTGCAGAAAATCACGAAGATCCCGGTATAGCTGATCCCGGTCCTGCTTTCCCCAGAATTTTCCAAGATCCAGAACTGCATCCGTCACCCTGGAAACGTCTTTCATTGCAATGCCCTCTACGCCGCGCACCATAATGCGCCGGTCGCGCTCCGTCAGCCGTCCCATCATGCCCATATCGAGCCAGACGATCTTTCCGTCCTGAACCTTCACATTGCCCGGATGCGGATCCGCGTGAAAGAAGCCGTCATCCATAACCTGTTTCATATAATTATTGACGAACTTCTTGCCCACTTCTTCCAGATCATATCCCTCATCCCGCAGCATTTTTGCGTCATTGATCGCAGGAGCATCAATATATTCCATTACCAGAACTCTGGCAGTTGTATATTCGCGATAGAGCTTCGGAACCTTCACATAGGCCACATCGGCATTATCCGCGGCAAATTCCTCCATGTTGGCCGCTTCCTTCAGGAAGTCCATCTCCTCCTGCGCCACAGTCCACATTTCATCCAGGACCATATCGAGGTCCACAAGATTTTTTAGATTTGCCACGGGCGGAAGAAGTTTGACAGCCCTATGAAGGAGACGAATATCCCTCGCCATCGTATCATAAATGCCCTTGCGCTCGACCTTGATAATTACTTCTTCCCCGCTCTGCAGAACTGCCCGATGAACCTGTGCAATCGAAGCGGAACCGATGGGTTTTTGATCAATACTCTGAAAGATCTCGTTCCAGTGTCCCCGATAAGAATGATCCAGAACTTCCTCTACCGTTTCAAAGGGCATGGGAGTCACTTCCGTATTCAGCTTCATCAGCTCATCACAGTATGCCTTTGGAAGAATGTCCGAATGCAGTGACATAATCTGCCCGAGTTTGACATAGGTGGGTCCCAGATCTTCCAAAATGAGGCGTAACTTTTCCGGAGTTACGCCTCTTGTAATGTGATGCTTATGCAGAACGGCAGTGATTTCCCGAAGTCTCGATCTGTTCTCCTTCTGAATCTGTTCGTTCTCGCCTTTTGACAATGCTTATACGCCATCCTTCGCTTCTTTTGCTGCTGTCTTTGCGGCCTCAGTTTCGCTGATCTTCTTCTTGAGATCCTCCAGCTCCTCGGCTGTCATTCCTGCCACAAGCTTTCCGAGATCTTCCTTTGAAAGGCCTTCCTTCGTATCCTTTTTCCCGCTCTCCTCTGTCTTCTCGGACGTGTCTTCCTTCTTTTCGGAGGAATCTTTTTTGACACTCTCTTTTACGGTATGCTTCAGTTCCTGATTGAGAACCTTTCCCTGCTCTACCGTAAGTTCTCCCTTTTTCACAAGATCATCAAAAATTTCCTGTCCCTTATCCGCCGTGGAAGCGACTGCTCCGACGCCCGCAAGAAGCAGTTTCCGTACTCCGTCTGTCAAATGATCCATTGCCATACCCGTTACCTCCTTTTATTTGATCCGAAGATTCTGTGATACAGTGATTTTATCACAAACCCCGGAAATAGTCCGTATTCTTTTGGGATGTATTGTCGTTAAAAGAGTGCCGCGATTTTCGGAATAAAAATAAGAAGCCCGATCACGGCGGCCGCAATTGCCGCTGCAAGGACCGCTCCGGCAGCCGCATCCTTGGCTCTTTTTGCCAGCGGCTTCTTCTCCTTTGTCACAAGATCCACAACGGATTCAATCGCCGTATTGACCATTTCAAGGCTCATGACAAGTCCGAAAAGGATCAGACAGATGAACCACTCCGTGAGCGAAATATGCAGAAGAAAGCCTGCGATAATGACACAGATCGCAGCAAAGCAGTGTATTTTCATATTCCGCTCACCGGAAATCACCGTCCAGATTCCCTGAAAGGCATATCCGAAACTCCGGTACAGCGGATTTTTTTTCTTCTTCATAGCGCACCTCCTGAACTTTTCCATTCCATGTCACAGCCGTAGGATACAGGTCAAACATCCCGCCGGAAAATTTACTTTATTCGTCACTGTTCTTCGGCTTCAGTTCCTTAAAAAACAGTGATTCGGATCTGGAAGAATTCATCAAATACAGATGATCTTTTGCACGGGTAATGGCTACATACAGAAGCCTTCGTTCTTCCTCGATATCCGTACTTTGCTCATTCTGTTCATAGGGAATCATGTTTTTATTCAGGTCAATCACGAACACCGTGTTCCATTCCAGTCCCTTGGCCTTGTGCATTGTGGTCAGTGTCACCCCGCTGCGATTGTTCTTTTTCTTATCCTCACGAAGTTTTCTCTTGAAATCCTCTGCATACCCGAACCATTCTGCAATGGTCTTGTGCTGCTCGGCCTCTTCCCGGAGCTGATCGAGAGTATCCGTAAACTCCTTCGGATCCGTATTCCGAAATTTCGCATAATCGGAGAGGTATTCCTCATAGTGAATGCTCCGGTATCCGGTCAAAGCATCGAAAAGTTTTTTCGGCGGATCCTCCGGTTTGATGCAGCCGGGGCCGAGATAGTCCATCCAGTCACGTATTTTCTCATCCGCACTTTTATATTTCCAGTAGGCGTCATTTTGAAGATAAGAGATTGCTCTCCGAAATCCCCAATAAGAAAAATCAGCCGTCTTAAAGGCGCTCTCCTTCAGATATCTCATCGGATGATTCAGTACCCGCAGGATATCATCATGATTTCCCTCACCGAATGAGAGCTTTGCATAGGAACGGATATCCCCGAAAATCCAGCCATCATAAATGCTCTGCACATTTTCAGTGGAATAAAAAGGCACTTCGGCCGCGGAAAGTTCCATGACAGGTAGCTGCGCCTGTACGTTCGTCCGAAATAAAACCGCCATTTCCGTATACGGAATTCCCTGATTATGTGCATCCTCAATCAGGTGAATGACGCCGGTCATTTCATCCTTTCGATTATGATATCTCTGATAGATGACCGTCCCGTAAAGTCCCTTTGTGCCTCTTTCGGAAATGAATTCTTTCTCGTAGCGGTTTTTATTGTAACTGATCAGCCTTTCCGCCGTTTCGACAATCGTAAGGGCTGACCTGTAGTTTGTCCCCATGACCACTGTTTTGGCATTTCCCATATCTTTCGGAAAGTTCAGCATCACAGATGGATTTGCCCCGCGAAAGCCATAAATACTCTGATCGTCATCTCCCACTACACAGAGATTTTTCCTGTCACCTGCCAGAAGGTACAGAATATCACGCTGCAGCAGATTGGTGTCCTGGTATTCATCACACTGAATATACTGAAATACCTTCTGCCATTTTTTCAAAATTTCGGGACTGAATTTCAGAAGATTTCTGCACTCCAGAAGCATGTCGTCAAAATCAATCTTATGCCGGTCCGATTTATATCTCGCATATCCCTCATATAGATTTGTAAAAGCAGGATTGCTGCAGCTTTTAGGAACGTAGCCCGAAATCGGAATGTCGTTATTCCGTATACTGCTGATTTCCGTCATGATGGCCTTGGAAAGCTCCCAGGGATCACTTACCCAGCGATAACGTCTCAGCTCATTTAAGAAATAATTTCTCGACTCCTGTGCCTTCAGCAAATCCCCTGTATCAAATCTTCGCTCCATTCTTAAAATATTAAAGCACAGAGAATGGATTGTCTGAAACGTAACACCCGGATTTCGTCCGTAAAAAGTACGATACTTTTTCTGCATGTCTTCCGCTGCCGCATTCGTGAAGGTCACCATCAGAATTGTGGAAGGCTTTACCCCGTGCCCGATCAGATAATGAATGCGGCGGATCAGAGTCGTCGTCTTTCCGGAGCCCGGACAGCTGACAATCAGAAGCGGTCCGTCTGTCGTACGGATCGCTTCTTCCTGTGCACTGTTTGATTGAAGAGTTATCTGTTCCCCCATAAATAGCCTTATAACTTTCTTTTTATTCTTTCTCAGCTGCAGTCTGCGCTGCTTCCTTCTTCAGCTTTTCTTTTTCATCATAGTTATGTATGACTTCTCTCAGCCAGTAGGTAATGATTGCTGCAATCGGGATTGCCAGCAGAATTCCCACTACACCGAACATATTTCCAAGTACAATAATCGCCACCAGAATCCATACGGAAGGGACGCTGAGAGCCCCGCCATACATTTTCGGTTTAATCACATACCCGTCAATCGTCTGGAGAATAATCGTAAAAATCAAAAACGGTATCACGGCCTTCGGAGAGGACAGAAGCAAAATAAATGCTCCGATCACGGCGCCGACGATCGGTCCGAATGTTGGCGCAAGATTTGTGATCCCAACCTCCACCGAAACCAGTGCCACATAGGGCATACCTGCAATCAGCATAAATACCGCATTCGAGCCCCCCACAATCAGGGCATCCAGAATTTCACAGACAATGTACTTCGAGAAAATCGCATTGATTCTGTGAAATGCACTGTTGCTTTTTGCATGCGCCTTTTCCGGGACAATCATTTGATAGAGTTTTCCCGCACCGGCAAGAAGTTCTTTTTTCGCAAACAGAAAATACAGTGCCACAATAAAGCTCAGTACCCATGTCACAATCTGCGATCCGATTCCACTGACTGTATCGATGATATTTCCATAGTTCTTTGTCAGATAATCACTGATCGTATTCGTCAGTTTTCCGATTGCCTGGTTGATGTCAGAAGTGTCAATTTCGATTCCCTTGCCGCTGGCGCTCTTTCCAAGAGTCGCCACCAGCTTCGTCAGCTGATTCACATACTGATTCCAATTGGAAATGAGATCCGTAATGCTCGTAACAAGCTGCGGAATGAGTGCAATACACAAAAGAACGATCAGTACCACAACCAGCACCGCGGTCAAAATCACGGAAATATTTCTAGCAGTTTTCTCTTTCAGATTCCGAAAAAGCTTTGTCTCCAGGAACTTTACAAAGAAATCCATGATATAGGCCAGAATCAGTCCATAAATAACGGCCTTAAAAAATCCGATAAACGTTCCTATGCCATGAAGGATCACTCCCAGATGTTCGAGCACAATAAAGAGAAGAACGCCTGCACAGATCGCAAACGTATAGGATCCCCATTTTGTCTCCCGCCATTTCAGCCATTTCATATTGCCGGTTTCCTTTCGTAAAACTGCTTCTTCTGTCTTTTCCCGTCAGATCAGTTCCTGTCCCCGAAGCAACTGTGTTTATTGAATTTCTCCTTTGAAGAGCGTTCCGACTTTTCTTCCTTCCACTACATTGTAGAGGGCGTCCGGATGCTGACCGTTTGTTACGATTGTGCTGATGCCCTGTGCCGTAGCAAGCTGCGCTGCCTCGAGCTTTGTACGCATTCCGCCCGTTCCCCGGCGTGATCCCGCCCCGCCTGCAAGGTGGAAGGTTTCATCTGTAATGTGGTCAATCCGGTCAATGAGTTTGGCATCTGCATAGAGTCTCGGGTCCTTGTCAAAGAAACCGTCTATGTCGGATAAAATCACAAGCTTTCCCGCATTGCACAGAATTGCCACCACAGCAGAAAGCTTATCATTATCGCCAAAAAGGCGTTCCTTGGATTCAATCTCCGTATAACTGACGGAATCATTTTCATTTACAATCGGAATGATCCCCATTTCAAGAAGGGTATTGATGGTATTGCTCAGGTTCTCCTTCTTCTCTTCATTTTCCATATCGTCTGCATTGAAGAGAATCTGAGCGACCTCCTGATCATAATCGCTGAAGAACTTATCGTAAAGAAACATGATGCTGCACTGTCCGACCGCGGCGGCCGCCTGCTTATATCGAAGGGTCTTCGGTTTTTCCTTCATTCTGAGCTTACTAGCTCCGATCGCAATTGCACCAGAAGATACAAGCACTACATCATATCCTCTGTTATGAATGTCACTTAACACCAGTGCCAGACGATCAAACTCCCGAAGATTTGCGTTTCCGAGCTCATTCGTCAATGTCGATGTGCCGACTTTTACTACAATTCTGTTCTTATTTAGCATGATTAACACACAGCAGCCTGCATAGAAAGAATGACATGCTGTTTCTCCTTTATTTTAAATGCTTTTACCATTTTAGCATATCGCACTGAAAGTTTCACTGCTCTCATTCATCTGTCGCCGCTTCCACTGTTACTGCTCAAGCATACACAAAGTTAACGGGGCTCAGATCTCGGCCTGAGCCCCTGTACTATAAAGAGTGAACTTCAAAAAGAAAAAAGGACCGCCTCTTTGACGGTCCCTCTTCACCTTCTGTAAAAGCTTCTACAAAAAATTTTCAGTTTTCATGATCCTCATTCTTGAAATGACGAACCGCGCCTCTGATTGCGAAGATCGCAATTATCGCAAGGATTACAATAAGAATGATTGTTGTTGACATACTATAGTCACTCCTTCGTTTTGTGCTGCAGAATGTATAAGTCTTACGCACAGCTTCATTGCTTCGCAATTCTCGCTGTACTTATACATTAAATTATAGGAGTTTAACTTCAGTTCGTCAACTCTTCCTTACTGATCATATTTTTCAGCGTACTTTTTTGCCTGCTCCTCAATGAGAGCCGTATCGTCAAAATAATCAATTCTCATCGCATGCTTCATCTCAGCAAGCGTCTTTGCGGCTTCCTGCTCCGCTTTGCGGCTTCCCTCTTTCAGTACTTCGTAAACGCCCGGGATATCCTTCTCATACTTTGCCCTGCGCTTACGAATCGGAGAAAGCTCGGCCTGCAGAACCTTATTCAGGAATTTCTTGATTTTAACATCTCCAAGGCCGCCGCGGCGATAATGTTCCTTCAGCTCATCAAGATTTTGATACTCCGGCCAGAACTCCGCAAAGGAATCATCTGTAGCAAATGCATCCAGATAGATAAATACCGGATTGCCCTCGACCTTTCCCGGATCCTGAACCCTCAGATGATTCGGATCCGTGAACATCGACATAACCTTCTTTTTCACCACATCCTCCGGATCGGAAAGATAAATGCAGTTTCCTAAGGACTTACTCATCTTTGCCTTTCCATCCGTTCCCGGAAGACGCAGCTGTGCCTTATTGGACGGCAGAAGGATTTCAGGCTCGACGAGGACATTGCCGTAGATGGAATTGAACTTCCGTACGATTTCCCTCGTCTGTTCCAGCATCGGTTCCTGATCCTCTCCTGCAGGAACGGTTGTTGCCTTAAATGCGGTAATATCCGCAGCCTGGCTGATCGGATAACTGAAAAAGCCCATCGGAATACTGGCCTCGAAATTTTTCTGTTGAATCTCCGCCTTTACCGTCGGGTTTCTCTGTACACGTGCTACAGTCACAAGATTCATATAATAGAACGTCATTTCCGTCAGTTCCGGAACCTGAGACTGAATCAGAATCGTTGCCTTATCCGGATCAATGCCAACGGACAGATAATCCAGCGCCACTTCAATAATATTCTGTCTCACCTTTTCAGGGTTATCAAAATTATCGGTCAGTGCCTGCGCATCCGCAATCATGATGTTGACCTCATCATAATCTCCGGAATTCTGTAAAATGACTCTGTTCCGCAATGAACCTACATAATGACCGATATGGAGTCTGCCCGTCGGACGGTCACCTGTAAGAATAATTTTCTTTCCCATTTCTGTTATCCTCGATTCTGTTTATTCAGCTGCAGCTGTGAATTGATCCTTTGAATCAGCATCTCAAGTGCGACTTTATTTTCTCCGCCCTGTGGAATAATAATATCCGCCTTACGTTTCGACGGTTCCACAAATTGCTCATGCATAGGCTTCACCGTTGTCAGATACTGCGAAATCACGCTGTCAAGGGAGCGTCCTCTCTCCTTGACGTCCCTGATGATTCTTCGAAGAATTCTGACATCGGCATCTGTATCGACAAAAACCTTGATGTCCAGAAGGTCACAAAGTTCCGGGTCGGCAAAGATCATGATTCCCTCCAGAATAATCACCGGAGCCGGGTGAACCACAATCACCTGATCCGAACGATTATGAATCGAATAATCATACACCGGCATCTCTATTGTCTTTCCCTGTTTCAATGCCCTGATATGCTCACACAAAAGAGGCGTATCAAAGGAATCCGGATGATCATAATTAAGTTTGGCTCTTTCCTCATATGGAAGGTCGTCATGGCGTTTATAATAATTGTCATGCCGAAGCAGAGAAACCTCATCTGATCCGAAACAGTCGATCAGCTTATTGGCAAGAGTTGTCTTTCCGCTGCCGCTTCCGCCGGCAATTCCCAGAAGAATCGTCTCCACTTTCATTCCTCCCCAGCATCATTCGCGCATCTGTCCTAATGCTGCATGCATCACCTGTATACCATACCATATTTTCTGATCATCTGCACGCAAAACAGACATCTCATCTCAAACGATGCAGTGTCTCGGACATGCAGTCCTGCACTTTCCGCAGTTGCTGCACTTCTCATACTGAATCGTCGGATATCCCTTTTCCATGTCGATTGCCTGATTCGGACACTCACGCACGCACTTTCGGCAGGAGATACATCCGACCTTACACACATTCATCACAGGCTTTCCGCGTTCCGGATTCGAGCAGCCGATATGTGATACAAAATGATACGGAACCTCTATAATCAGACCCTTCGGACAGACCTTCATACACTTTCTGCAATCCATGCATTTTTCTTCATCGACTTTTGCGATTCCCTTCTCAATATGAATTGCATCATATTCGCACACGGTCACACAGTCCCCGAATCCCTCACAGCCATAACTGCATGACTTCGGGCCCTGAGACGGTGCATATTTTACCATGAGACACTGCTTTGTACCGGTGTACTCATATCTGTCTTCTGTCTCTTCACAGTCTCCGGTGCATTTTACAAATGCCACATTCCGTTCTGTGGAATCATTCGTCACGCCCATAATGGACGCGATCTGATCAGCAACCGGTTTCTGACCGACGACGCAGGCGTTGACCGGAGCCGTTCCCTTCGCTATGGCAGCCGCACAGGCAGCACATCCGGAAAAGCCGCAGGCACCGCAGTTTGCTCCCGGAAGCACCTCCTCGATATCCGCTTCTCTTTCATCTACCGGAACCGCAAATGCACGGCTTGCAATGCCCAAAAACGCCCCGATAAAAAGTCCGACACCTCCCACAAGAAGAGCGGCCGTTAAAATTCCTGACATAGATTGCCTCCCTTCTTTATTTCAGTGCCGAAAATCCGAAAAATGCAATAGACATAAGCGCCGAAGTGATCATGACAATCGGAAAACCCTGAAAGGATTTCGGTACATCGTTATAAATCATTTTCTCGCGGATGTGACTCAAAATCACAATTGCAAGCCAGTATCCCAGAGCCGTTGCAAATCCATACACAGTTCCCGTAAAGATGTTGTAATCCTTCTGTACGTTGATAAGGGCAACACCCAGGACCGCACAGTTTGTTGTAATAAGCGGAAGATAAATTCCAAGTGCCTCATACAAAGACTTCCCGAATTTTTTGAGGAACATCTCCACAAACTGAACCAGGGCGGCTACGACAAGAATAAAGACAATCGTCTTT
>CAYYEB010000039.1:0-11470 GCA_964470725.1 uncultured Lachnospiraceae bacterium
ATCCCGTTGGGCCGAGGCTCTGCGTGAGCTTTCAGGACGTATGGAGGAAATGCCCGCCGAGGAAGGTTTCCCGGCATATCTGGCATCGAGACTGTCTCAGTTCTACGAAAGAGCAGGTCAGATGAGAACCTTAAACGGAGACATCGGTTCCGTTTCCATCATCGGTGCCGTATCCCCGCAGGGCGGTGACTTCTCCGAACCTGTCACCATGAACACCAAGCGTTTCGTCCGCTGCTTCTGGGGACTGGATAAGTCTCTGGCCTATGCCCGTCATTATCCGGCCATCAACTGGATGGAAAGTTACTCCGAATATGTCGGAGATCTTGCAAAATGGTATGACGACAATGTGGATCCGAAGTTTGTCGCGGATCGTACGAGAATTGTCGCTCTGCTTCACTCCGAGGACAAGCTGATGGAAACGGTCAAGCTGATCGGATCCGACGTCCTGCCGGATGATCAGAAGCTGACACTTGAAATCGCACGTGTCATCCGTCTCGGTTTTCTGCAGCAGAATGCCTTCCATCCGGAAGATCAGAACGTGCCGATCAGGAAACAGTTCCTGATGATGGATACGATCCTGTACCTGTACGACAAATGCAGAAAGCTTGTCGCCCAGGGTCATCCGATGTCCGTACTGAAATCCGAGGACATTTTCGAAAAGGTCATCGCCATGAAGTACGACATTCCGAACGATAAGCTGGAAATGTTTGATGATTACAAGAAAATGATTGACCAGTTCTATGATAATGTCATCAAAAAGAACGGCTGATAAAATATGATATTTTATAGAAGGATGTAACTATGGCAATTGAATATTTAGGCTTAAGTGAAATCAATGGCCCGCTTGTCATCCTGGATGGCGTGCAGAATGCAGCCTATGACGAAATCGTGGAATTCACGGTGGACGGCAAGGAGAAAAAGCTCGGCCGTATCATTGAAGACTACGAAGACAAGGCTGTCATTCAGGTATTCGAAGGCACCCAGGGCATGAGCCTTACAAATACACATACCCGTCTGACCGGTCATCCGATGGAAATCGCCCTCTCTGAGGACATTCTCGGACGTACCTTTGACGGTATCGGCCGTCCGATTGACGGACTCGGTCCGATCGTTTCCGAAGACCGCCGTGATGTGAACGGTCTTCCGCTCAATCCGTGCAGACGTGAGTATCCCAGAAACTATATCAATACCGGTATTTCCGCCATCGATGGTCTGACCACCCTGATTCGCGGACAGAAGCTCCCGATTTTCTCAGGAAACGGACTTCCGCACAATCAGCTGGCGGCCCAGATCGTCAAGCAGGCAAATATCAGCGGCGACAACGAAAGTTTCGGTATCGTCTTCGCAGCAATGGGCGTTACCTATGATGTCGCCGATTATTTCCGCAAGACTTTCCAGGAAAGCGGTGTTTCGGATCACGTGACAATGTTCCTGAACCTTGCAAACGATCCGGTTGTGGAACGTCTGATCACTCCGAAGGCAGCCCTCACGGCAGCTGAATACCTCGCATTTGAAAAGCATATGAATATCCTCGTCATTCTGACCGATATCACATCGTACTGCGAGGCCATGCGTGAGGTTTCTTCCTCAAAGGGAGAAATTCCTTCCAGAAAGGGTTATCCGGGCTATCTGTATTCGGATCTGGCTTCACTGTATGAACGGGCAGGCATCGTTGCAGGTCAGGAAGGTTCCGTCACACAGATCCCGATTCTGACCATGCCGAACGACGATATCACCCACCCGATCCCCGATCTGACCGGATATATCACTGAGGGACAGATCGTTCTTGACCGTCAGCTCGACGGACAGGGCATTTACCCGCCGATCAGTGTGCTTCCTTCCCTCAGCCGTCTGATGAAGGACGGTATCGGTGAAGGCTACACCCGTGAGGATCATCAGGATGTTGCGAACCAGCTCTTCTCTTCTTACGCGAAGGTGTCCGATGCGAGATCTCTTGCATCCGTCATCGGCGAAGATGAACTGTCGGATACAGATAAACGTTACCTGGAATTCGGACGCGCCTTTGAGAATGAGTTTGTCGGTCAGGGGCCGGATGAGAACCGTACGATTGAGGAAACGCTTGATATCGGCTGGAAGCTTCTCGGACTTCTTCCAAAGTCAGAACTGGATCGTGTCGATACGAAGCTGCTGGATAAGTATTATAAGCCGTATACGGAGGATGCCAAAAAAGCATCAAAGTAACAACGTTCAAAGCTAACATGCTTCGGATCATGTCCTGTTACTCCGGGACGCTCCCGCTCGCTCGTTCTCGCAGCAGTTCTAAATTCATGCTGCGCATTTCATTAAGAACTGGCGGAACTCGGACGCCCGGAGTAATCAGGACATGATCTGAAGCCCCCGTATAGTATAATTTTTCCAATCACATAAACCGAAAATATAAGGAGGCGTAAGGCTATGCCAAGTATTAACGAAGTTGCCACCAAGGGCAACCTGATGCGTGCGAAGACCTCCCTCACTCTTGCAAAGCAGGGCTATGAGCTGATGGACCGGCGTCGTAATATTCTGATCCGGGAGCTCATGCAGCATGTCGATCAGGCCAATGAAATTCAGGGGCAGATTGATCAGACGTTCCGTGAAGCCTACGCGGCCCTGCAGCAGGCCAATGTGGAACTCGGTATTTCCACAGTGCAGGGGCTGGCAATGACGATTCCGGTTGAGAATTCCGTCGAAATCCATACCCGCAGTATCATGGGTACGGAGATTCCGCTGGTCCGCTATGACAAAAAGGAAAAGGAAGAGCCGACTTACGCGCTCTACCGCACCCGTGATGCCCTGGATGAGGCAAGGAAAGCCTTTGAGAAGGTAAAGTATCTGACCCTTGATCTGAGTCAGATTGAAATCACTGCACGCCGCCTGGCCGCAGATATTCAGAAGACCCAGAAGCGTGCCAACGCCCTGCAGAATATCACGATTCCGCGCTATCAGGCTCTGATCAAGCGCATTTCCAATGAGCTTGAGGAAAAGGAACGTGAGGAATTCACAAAACTCAAGGTCATCAAGGCTCAGAAAGCCGCACGCGGATAACTTCAAATTCATATCTGTAAGAAGAAAGAACACTGTCGCACCTTCAAAGGTAGGCAGTGTTCTTTTTCTTTGCGTCATTTTCGCAATTCATTCTGTCCTGCTGATGTCCTCCGAAGTGTGAACGGTCCCTTTGATTGTGTCATATTGCCTCTGAAAATCCGATCTCTGATTTTACGTCTATTATAATTTGCCGATAATTATTCAGATAATTCGTCACTTTTTTATTGATATTTCACCAAACTTTCTGTAGACTATTTACAGACTGGCAAAATGTACGAAAGTCAAGGTTATTGTGAGCAATAACCGGAAAGTATCGGTGGCACAGATGAAGAAGGAAGAATTTACACAGAAATTTTTGGATATTTACGGACCCGGGGGAGGAGAAAAACTGCAGACGTTTTTTGCACCGGGAAGAGTCAATCTGATCGGCGAACACACGGATTACAACGGTGGTCACGTATTTCCGTGCGCACTGACCCTCGGAACATATGCAATTGTTCGTCCCAGAGAAGACCGTATCGTGCGTCTGGCATCTCTGAACGTCAAGAACGGTCAGATCCGCACTGTATCCCTGGATGATCTCTCAAAACATCCCGATGACGGATGGACCAGTTATGTAAAGGGTGTGCTGGACTCCTTTGCAAAACGCGGAAATACCCTTCCTCATGGATTTGATGTTCTTTATTATGGAAATATTCCTTCCGGCGCAGGACTGTCTTCTTCCGCCTCTATCGAAGTTGTAACCGGGCTTATGCTTAAGGTACTCTACCAGTTTGATAAGCTCAACATGATCGACATTGCGGTCCTCGGTCAACGTGCGGAAAGTAATTATGTGGGTGTGCGCTGCGGAATCATGGATCAGTTCGCGTCCGCTATGGGCAAGAAAGATACCGCTATCTTTCTCAGCACTGACAATATGAAGTATGAATATGTTCCTCTGAAGCTCGATGGTCTGCACATCGTTGTCACAAACAGCAAGATTCATCACCAGCTCGGTAATTCCGAGTACAACAAGCGCCGTGAGCAATGCGAAAAGGCATTGAAGAAACTGCAGGTCATTGCCAATATCAATTCTCTGTGTGATCTTTCCAAGGATACATTTGAAAGCTGCAAGGATGTGATCATGGATCCTGTCCTGACAAAGCGTGCAAAGCATGTCGTCTATGAAAATGCAAGAACCATTCAGGCCGTCAATGCGCTCCGTGTCAACAATATCCGCCGGTTCGGAGAACTTCTGAATGAGTCTCACATTTCGCTGCGGGATGACTATGAAGTTTCCTGCCCGGAAATCGATTTTCTTGTGGAACTTGCCTGGAAGCAGCCCGGTGTTCTCGGAAGCCGCATGACCGGCGCCGGTTTCGGCGGCTGTACGATCAGTCTGGTGGAAGATGATAAGATCGATAACTTCAAAGCCGTTCTTGCAGAGAGGTATCGCGAACGCTATAATCTCGTTCCGGACTTCTATGTTCTGGAGACCGGAGACGGTGCCCGTATGCTGTGATTTACGATCTTTTATAAAGATCTTTTACAATTTATTTCTCTTCATGAATGCCGATTTTTCTCACTTTACACACATGGTTACCATAAAAATCGTGGTCAAAATTGTGGATAAAGTGGATAACTCAGTGTATAACCCACACAAATCCTGAAAACTATGGATTGTTGCCATGTGGATAAAGTGGATGAAGCAGTGGATAGAATGAGGTCGTTGTGCATAAAAAATCCCCTGAGCCGCTACAGGTTCAGGGAATTTTTATTAAGCTGTTTCAGAACTCAGTTTCCGTGTGAGATGACAAAATAGATCCCCCAGACGCGAATCTAAAACGATTTTGAGCGCTGGGGGATCTATTTTGTTATCTCACACTTACTAATACTTTCTGCGATTATCCCGCAGATGAAGCCGCCGCTTCCGTTGAAGTTGTACTGCCTGCTGTCAGATTCGTCGAAGCACTGTCAGCTGATGCACTATTTGCAGATGCTGTCGCGCTGTTCGCGGATGCTGACGCATCTCCGGAAACCGTGCTTGCGCTGCTTGCTGCCGCCTTCAGTGTAATCGGATCTTCATCTGTAATCTTCAGGGTATTCAGAACCTTGCTGTCGACCTTGATCTTCGACTTTTTGACCCAGCCATTCACGATCTTGTCGTAATTTGACTGTTTTCTCTGACGGATGATTGTCTGTTTCTGTGTTTCCGTGTAATCCGCATCATCGGTAAGGTCAAAACGAACCACATAAAGCGTCTTCTTATTGCTTCCGGTGACAACATGATCCACAACCGTACCGTCTGCCATGCCCTTTACCGCCTTTACAACCTCGGAGTCCACAGATCCGTTTGTTGTATCATTGGTTGAGTAATGACCGACAGATGCTGTAAGTGAGTTGTCCACCTTCTTGGCAATTGCATCCATATCCGCATTAGCCGGATCCGATTCCGCCTCAAGCGCGGAAAGGATCTGCTGTGCTTCCTGCTCCGCCTTCTGCTGTGACTGATTCTTTTCGGCAGTGGATTCCGCTGAAGAGGATGCTTTCTGCGCCGAATTCGAGGATGCAGAATTGCCGGAAATAGAATCCGGATCAATTGCCACATAGGTTACTTTCGACTGCTGTGCCTCTTTCTGTGTCACATTTGTATCCACATCCTTGGCAAGAGGATCCAGCATCTTCGCCTGAATGGTCTGATATTCAAGGAGTTTCTTCACATCAGCTTCACTTGCACCGATCTTATCCCGGACTGACTCGGTGTTTTTACTGATGTAATCTTTCGCGACCTCATCAATCTTCTTTTCCTCGTCATCTGTCAGCGACACATTATAATCCTTGGCATGCTGGCTGATGACCGCCAGTTTTTCCACATCGGTCAGTGCCGACTTTCTAAGGCTTTCACCGTATGTTCCGATTGTTGCATCGGAAGAATCAGCCATCGATGTGTCAAACATATTGTTGGCCGATCCCATCATCTGTCCATAGTACTGATAAACCTGCGCCTGTGTGTACTTTGCATAAAAGCTCACAACTCCCAGATCAACTTTCTCATCATTGACTGTCACAACTGTTTGGGATCCGTCAATTTTCGAGCTCCCACACCCTGTCAGAAGCGCAGCTCCCATGACAGATGCCAGGGTCAGCGCCGCGGCCGAGCGAAAAAATGATTTCATAATAAAATAATCCTCCTTGCAAAAATCCGATTGGCACTGTTCTTCCAAATGCCTGCAGACTTTCCTATTATAGCGTCATTCAATCCGGTCGGCAAGCAGGAAGCAGGGACCTGCAAATCGGAAATAAATCCGTTGTGCCTTTTCCTCTTATACCGATATTTTCTGTCTCATCTTATATATGGAGCGCCTTTTCGGTGCAGGCGTGAACCGCGTCGATCACCGTACCCCGGAAACCTCCTCTTTCCAGGGCCGCAACTCCGGCAATCGTCGTACCCGCAGGTGAGCAGACCATGTCCTTCAGCTCTCCCGGATGCTTTCCCGTTTCAAGGACCATCTTCGCGGACCCGAGAACCGTCTGTGCCGCAAAATGATAGGCCTTATCCCTCGGCATTCCGTCCAGAACAGCCGCATCGGCCATTGCCTCGATGAATTCAAACACATATGCCGGTGAGCTTCCGCTTAAAGATGTGACAACTCCCATGAGACTTTCCGGCACTTCCTCGGCCTCCCCGAAAGAAGTCAGAACCTTCTTTACAGTCCCTTTGTCCTCATCCGTCACATGTCCGTTGGCACACCATCCCGAAATTCCTTCTCCCACCAGGGCCGGTGTATTCGGCATGACGCGTACAATCTTCTTATCACTTCCAAGGAGAGACTCCAGTCTCTCAAGACTTTGTCCCGCAACGATTGAAACCACAAGCTGCTCCGGTGTCAGAATCTCATTGAGTCCCTCTACGGCTTTTTCCAGTCCCTGCGGCTTCACCGCCAGAAGCACAAGATCCGCATCCTTCACGGCTTCACGATTGTCCGATGTCGTTCTGATTCCGAACGCATCCTCCGCCTTTTTCCTTGTCGGCTCATAGGGATCCGATGCCGTAATGTCCGTTTTGTCCGCAACCTTACTCTTCAGAATTCCGCCGATAATCGCCGATCCCATATTTCCGCATCCTATAAACGTGTACTTCATAATATCCTCCTCTTTTTTAAAAAGTAAAATTCTCGAAAAATCAGAATATTCCGCTGCAGACTATAGGAACGCGTGCGAAATCTCACAAGAAACGTGCCGGCCTGAGATCCGCAAGCGCAACAATCGCGGTCGAAGGCCGTGCAAATGTTTCGCAGTGAGATGAGCTAAGCGGACGTGTCGCAGCGAAATATTCTGATTTTGAGGCTTATGCAGATCTTATCTCTCCGGACTCATCCAGCTCCGTCAGGAACGTCTGCAGCTCCTTCATCATTTCTTTCTTCTTCTGCAGATCCCCATGATACATAAAATAGGTATCCTTCTTTCCCGCATGTACCGTAAAGGCCCCGGCATGGGACCCGATAATCTTCGGAAGAGCTGCAGGATCGAACTTCGGGTGTTCTCCGACCGTGATCCGTATACCGTCTCCGACCGCCTTGATTTCCGTGATACCGGCTCTGTGTGCGGCAGCTTTCATCAGAGCGACCTGCATAAGATTCCGAACCGGGCGCGGAAGATCTCCGTAGCGGTCAAGAAGCTCGTCCTGCACATCGCTGAAATCGTCATCATTTTCAATTGCCGCAATCTTCTTATAGAAGTCCAGCTTCTGGAACTCGTTCGGTATGTATTTGTCGGGAATATAGGCGTCGATCGGAATATCCACAACGGTTTCAAAGTCTTCCTCCACTTCGATTCCCTTCGCCTCCTGCACAGCTTCCGAAAGCATCTTGCAGTAAAGGTCATATCCGACGGCCTCCATGTGTCCGCTCTGTTCCGCACCGAGAAGATTGCCGGCTCCCCGGATCTCCAGGTCCCTCATCGCAATCTTAACCCCGCTGCCGAGCGCTGTAAACTCCTTGATGGCCGAAAGCCGTTTTTCCGCCACCTCTTTGAGCATTTTGTCCCGCTGGTACATCAGAAAAGCGTAGGCCGTACGGTTGGAACGACCGACACGGCCGCGCAGCTGATAGAGCTGACTCAAACCGAAACGGTCCGCATCATGAATAATGATCGTGTTGGCATTCTGGATGTCGAGTCCCGTTTCGATGATGGTCGTTGTCACAAGAACATCTATTTCCCCGTTGACAAAGCTCACCATGATGTCTTCCAGATCATCCTTCGGCATCTTGCCGTCCGCATAGGCGACAGTCGCCTCCGGCACCATCGACTGGATGCGTGCGGCCATATCCGCAATGTCACGCACCCGGTTATAGACATAATAGACCTGTCCGTTTCGCGCCAGCTCGCGGCAGATGGCTTCTCTCACCATTTCCGGATTATATTCCATCACATAGGTCTGAATCGGCGTGCGGTCCTGCGGGGGTTCTTCAAGAATCGACATATCCCGGATTCCGATAAGGCTCATATGAAGCGTTCTGGGAATCGGCGTTGCCGTCAATGTCAGAACATCCACAGTCTCGCGAAGCTTTTTGATCTTTTCCTTGGCCGTCACGCCGAAACGCTGTTCCTCGTCCACGATCAGAAGTCCCAGATCCTTAAACTGCACATCCTTAGAAAGAAGCCGGTGGGTTCCGATGACGATATCCACCATTCCCTTCTTCAGGTCCTGAATCGTCTTCTTCTGCTGTGACTGACTCCGAAACCTTGAGAGCATGTCCACACGCACCGGAAAATCCTTCATTCTCTGTGTAAAAGTATTGAAATGCTGCTGTGCAAGAATGGTCGTCGGCACAAGATACGCCACCTGTTTTCCGTCCTGCACCGCCTTGAAAGCCGCCCGAAGCGCAATTTCCGTCTTGCCGTATCCGACATCACCGCAGATGAGGCGGTCCATGATCTTCGGACTTTCCATATCCCTCTTGGTATCTTCTATCGCCTGGGCCTGATCCTCCGTTTCCTCAAACGGAAACATTTCCTCGAATTCCTTCTGCCACTCCGTATCCGGGCTGTAGACAAATCCCTGGTCCTCCTGGCGCGCCGCGTACAGCTTCACGAGATCCTTCGCAATGTTCCGTACGGATCCCTTTACGCGGGACTTCGTCTTCTCCCATTCCTGGCCGCCCAGCTTATTGAGTTTCGGTTTTGATTTCCCGGATCCGGCATCCGCACCTGCATATTTCTGCAGCAGATCCAGCTGTGTCGCCAGAATGAACAGGTTGCTGCCGTTGTACTCTATTTTTATATAGTCTTTGACCGTTCCGTCGACCTCGATCTGTTCAATCCCCCGATAAATACCGAGTCCGTAATTCTCGTGAACCACATAATCACCGACAGACAGGTCATTGAGTCCCGCAATCCTCTGTCCCTCATGCGCCGCAGTTTTCTTGCGTCTTCTGCGTCGTGTCTTCTGCTCTCCAAGGATATCCGTTTCGGAAATGACCGCGAATCTGATCATCGGATATTCAAATCCACGACTTGCGTGACCATACTGTACCGCAATCTGCCCCGGCCTCAAAGGCGTATCCATATCCTCCGAATAAAATGCCGGAATCTCCGAGTCATTTAATTCATGGACCAGACGCTTTGCTCTCGTATGCGAAGCGGAAAGTACAATCACCCGATATCCCTGATTTTTATAACCCTTCAGGTCACGTTCCAGAAATTCATAGCTTTTGTTATAGGAACTGACGGACTGTACCGTCACACTGAAACTGTCGACAATATTCCAGCCGCTCCGCCGCGGTTCCAGCATCGAAATGCTGATACAGTGCAGACGATTCAGCTTTGCCTGCAGCTCTTCCGCTCCGCTGATATCCGGAACTCCTTCCATCACTTCGCCCGGCCGAAGGGTCTTCTGTCCCTTCTCCATCTCCATTCTGCGTTCGATGCTTTCCCGGAATTCACTCTCCGTCGCTTTCGCGGATTCCATCAGCCGGTTCGGCTCATCCAGGAAAAACTGCGTCTCACTCATTCTGAACCAGTCAAGAAACGGGGCCGTGTTTCCGGTATGATCATTGGCCGGATAAATCCGAAGCGTCTGTATTTCCTCTACGGAACGCTGTGTTTCCGCGTCAAAGTAGCGCATGGAATCCACTTCATCTCCGAAAAATTCGATTCTGGCCGGATGATCCTCCGTCAGTCCCCAGATATCAAGAATATCTCCGCGAAATGCAAACTGCCCCGGCAGCTCCACTTCCGCACACCTTTCATATCCGAGCAGGACAAGAGCTTTCTTGATTTCGTCAAAATTGCTCTCTTCTCCCCAGCGAAATTCCAGAAGCGAAGCCTTCGTGTATTCCCGCTGTGTCACAAAGTCCATCAGCGCCGCCACAGGCAGCACAATTGTCAGATGATTTTCCTTCTGTTCCAGTATCGCCCGGTACACTTCCATTCTCTGCTGATCCAGGTTGTTGGAAGCGACATCAGCCTGATAAAACAGAAGATCCTTGGCCGGATAATAAAGCGTGTCCGGATCATAAAATCTGAGATTATCAAATAAAACCTTTGCGGAAAGGTCATTTTCCGCCACGACGACCGTAATCGGCACATCATAAGAAAGCCCGTAAATCATATGGGCCTTCTGCGCTTCCATGCATCCGGTCAGCTCCAGAATTCCTTCCGTCTTCCGCATGCGCGAGCGCAGCTCGTCATATTCCGCCAGTTCCGTCAAAGGTTCAATGAATCGATTCATTCCATCCTTCCTGTGTTCTTGTAATAACTGTTTTATGTTCACCGGCAAAATATATTTGCCGGCATGCATTCCACTATTGTATATCTGTCCTTCTGCGGTCAACCGTTATAACGGTTCATTGCCATGTCCACTCCGTCACTTAAAATCACTCCGATCGCCTCGGACGCCCTCACGATCGCACTGTCCACAAGATCCCGGTCTTCCTGTGAAAAACGGGACAGCACCCAATCGGCCAGATCCCAGCCTTCGGGCTTTGCTCCGGTGCCGATGCGGATTCTTGTAAAGTTCTGGGTTCCAAGCTTCGCAATGATGTCCTTCAGACCATTTTGCCCACCGGCACTTCCTTTCTTGCGAATACGAATATGCCCCGGCTGCGTGTCGATGTCGTCACTGATCACAATAAGGTTCGTCTCCGGATCCACTTTATAGAAATCACAGAGTTCCTTTACCGCCGTTCCGCTCAGGTTCATATATGTCAGCGGTTTTGCAATGACGCACTTTTCATTTTCAATCGTGCCGATACCGTACATGGAATGAAATTTCGTTCCTGACTGCGGAATGTGATACTCCTCAATGACTCTGTCGATCACATCAAAGCCCATATTGTGGCGGGTTCCCTCGTATTTTGTCCCCGGATTTCCGAGGCCTACAATTATATGCATGACAATACCGCACGGATCGGTCTGACCCGTGCTGCCTCCTTTAAGATATTTC
>CAYYEB010000040.1:0-11426 GCA_964470725.1 uncultured Lachnospiraceae bacterium
GTTAGCACTGTCAAGTGTCGAGTGCTAATATTTTAAATAATTTTCTGCAGAGAAGTTCCTCTCCTGTATATAGAGACTTACCTCATACTTTATCCGTCATTTTGCTTCTTATGATACAGTTTCACGATCCGGTTCATTCGAACCACGTAGGCTCCCTTGCGGATATCCGGTGAGCTGTAGAAGTTTTCAGCAGGATGGTTTTCAGCCACGGCATGTGCAAATAACATCAGTGCGTGTCCGAAGGATCTTCTGACACGAAACCTGTCACCGACGGAGTGCGCGATTCCGAATACAGGGCCGCCGCCGACTCCAAGGCCGCCGCCCCAGGTAAATCCGCACTCTTCGCACCAGTGTTCCATCATTTCAAAGGCGACTTCAGCCTCCCGTCCTTCATACAGTCCCCCATTGGCAATGGCATATATTCGAATCGGTTGTTCCGCTCCCGTCGGAGTGCCCTTTTCCGGAAATGCCGTGGAAAGGTTGCGGATCATTGTCATGAACTGCATCAGATGCGCCGGAATTCCGCCACTGTAGATCGGAAAAGAAAATATCCAGATCTCATATGTCAGAAGTTCCTTTATTTCATCCATCGGGACCTGCCCCGTTTTGATATGATAATCAACAGTATCGTGAATTCTCACCTTTCGAAGTGCTCTCTTGGCAAACTGGAGCAGCGCATGTGATGCGCTGGGACTGTTTTTATCAATCACGAGCTTGGGGCTGGCATTGATCATAGCTGTCTTCATCATCCGCCTCACTCTCCTTTGATCTGTGAAGGATCCTCATAAAATTCAACCGTGAGCTGATCCGTATCCCATTCTCCTGCGAAAAGCTTCATAAAACGAATTGCGGTCTTCTCATAGGATTCATTTTCCGCACCATAAAAGCAGGTACGGATTTTCATCCGTTCCCTGCTCCTTGGCCGATAATTGACTTCATTGTTCCGCAGTTCCGCATTCGGCAGCAGTTGCGGTCTCGTTCTGTCCAGAAGCATTTTAATGAACGGGCTCACTCCGCCGAAGGTACATGCGGAAATAATTACCAGCTCCGTACACTCAAGTATACTGTCCGAAAAGCGCGATCCGATATCGTCAAATGCGCAGATGCCGGGTTTATCATACCAGCAGCTCATGCATCCGATACACTGATGCAATGACCCGTCATCCGTAAATATTTTATAGTCATCAAATTTTCCGGCAAAAAGTGCCTCATTGGCTTCTGCCGGAAGATCATGTATCAATATTTTCATACTATGTCACTCTTCCAGCGCAAATCCGCCCTTAACCGGCGGCTGTAGAATCTGCTTCTTCCGGTGTGCCGGACACTTCGGCCGGTACGCTTGAAGCCTCAGCCACTGAATCTGCAGATGCATCTCCCGCATTATTCCCTGACACCGCTGCATGATTTCCGGAAACGCTGCTCTCATTTACTCCGGAATTCGGATTCGGAGAAACCATCGGCACCTGATTCATTGTCACGATTTTTGTTCCGCTCTTTGTGTCGGATTTCTTAATGCCGTCTTTTGCTGCCTTTTCCAGGAATGAATTGTACTCATCCTGTGTAAAGGAACCCATATTGGAAAAATTACAGCTCAAGCGGACCGCACGATCCGCAAGTCCGGCACTCTTAACGTCTCCGCCGTTCCATTTCTTTTCCGCCTCCGCAAGAAGTCCCTGCGCAGCGCCATTATAATCACTCAGGGAAGAATACAGAACATTCTGAGAGGAGCCGGAATATTCAAACCCGATTGCCGCCGTCTTTTTGCTCAGATCATCTGCTGCCTTCGCCAGCGCCGGCATCAAAGATTCCGAATCCGTCGCTATGATCTGTACTCCGCCATTATAAAAATTCTCCGCGTCGGCCAGCCGCATCGGTGTCAGCGCATCTGATCCCGCATACAAATAGTTTAATACTACATTACCGGAAGAAAGGCCCAATTCAGACGCGGCATATTCCGCTCCCTCTGAGAATCCGTTAAAATACTGCCGGGATGCCTTTGTCTTTTTCCCGCCGATATATCCGAGCGTACGATACCCTGCGCGCACTGCAGCATATCCTGCCAGGAATCCCTGATCTTCTCTGCCGAATTTCACGCACAGCGTATTGCTGCGGATTTTTGCCTTATCTCCCTTCTTTTCCCTCGGCTGTCCGTCGAAGAAGATGAATCTGGTCTTATGATGATCATTTTGTGCATCATACACAGCGGTCTCCATTGACTGCCCCTCTGCCATGATGTATTTCACCTTATCATCCTTGGCCGCCTGATCCAGTGCCTTTTTATAACCTTCTTTTTTATTTCCGGATACAGTGTATGCCTTTCCGTTCTTCGATACCGACGCTGCATAGGCCTTCATTCCGGCCTCCAGCTCCGCAGAAGCGCCCGTCGAATCCGAGGAAGAAGGAACCACGGTTCCATAAATGATCGCATCCGGATTGGAGCCGCACGCGGTCAGCGAAACGATCAGGCATAAGCAGGCTGTCAGTGCGAGTAATTTCTTATTCATAGCGTCTTTCCCCGCCTTTCACATCACAAATCTACTGACTATCAGTATACCTCGGATTGCCTGGTTTCGTAAAGCGTACTGTATGAGTATCCTGAACCTGAAAATCAGAATATTCCGCCGCGACACGTCCGTATTATATCGCAACCCCGGCGAACTGCGAGTTGTACAGATGCGTGTAGAAGCCGTTCTCCGCCATCAGGGATTCGTGAGTTCCCTGTTCAATGATCTTTCCGTCTTTCATGACAAGGATCACATCCGCATTCCGGATCGTAGAAAGTCTGTGCGCGACGACAAAGCTTGTACGGCCCTTCATGAGTTTATCGAAGGCATTCTGGATCTGCACTTCCGTACGGGTATCGATGCTGGAAGTCGCCTCATCCAAGATAAGCATTGGCGGCAGGCAAAGCATGACTCTTGTGATGCAAAGCAGCTGTTTCTGCCCCTGCGACAGCGAGTCATCGTTGATCACTGTATCAAGCCCCTTCGGCAGACGCCGGATAAAGCTCCAGCTGTGGGCTTCCTTTGCCGCATTTATGATTTCCTCATCGGTTGCATCGGGCTTTCCGAAAGCAATGTTTTCCCGAACCGTCGCATTTTTCAGCCAGGTCTCCTGCAGCACCATTCCATAATTTTTCCGCAAAGAGTGACGTGAAACAGAGTAAATGCTCTGTCCGTCTATGGAAATATCACCTTTATCCGCATCATAAAAACGCATCAGAAGGTTGATAAATGTCGTCTTTCCGCAGCCGGTCGGACCGACAATCGCAATGCGCATGCCCGGTTTTGCTTCCACGCCGAAATGTTCAATCAGAGGCTTCTTCTTATCATAAGAGAAGAAAACGTCATCAATCTTCACATCTCCCTTTACATCCGAAAGCTCCTTATCCGGATCCGGACTCTGCGGTTCCGCCTCGATCAGAGCAAAGATTCTGGCCGCGCAGGCGAGGGCATTCTGAAGTTCCGTAATGACGGAACTGATGTCGTTAAACGGCTTCATATACTGGTTTGCATAGGACAGAAGCACGGACAGTCCGCCGACCGTCAGCATGCCCCGCAGGATATGAAAGGCACCGATCAACGCTACAAATGCATAGATGATCGAATTGATTGCCCGTGTGGAAGGATTTGTCAAAGAAGAATAAAAGACTGCCCTCCAGCTGTAATTTTCCAGATCCTGATTCACCTTATCAAAGCGTTCCTCTGCATGATCTTCATATCCGAAGGCCTTTACCACCTTCTCATTTCCGATCATCTCCTCGATGAGGGCCGTCTGCTTTCCACGGGTATCGGTCTGCTTACGGAACATCTTATAGGACCTTCCGGAAATGAACTTCGCCACAAGGAAGCTCACCGGCGTCATCAGGATGACAAAGAGAGTAATCAGGACCGATTTCGAAAACATGAAAATCAGTGTTACGATAATTGTAACCACTCCGGAAAAAAGCTGCTGAAATCCGAGAAGAAGTCCGTCGGAAAGCTGATCCGCATCGGCGATCATTCTTCCGACAATATCTCCGGTGGAATGCGCATCCAGCCAGCTGAGCGGCAGGTTCTGGATCTGCCGGATGGCCCGGGAACGAATGTCTCTCACCACATGATAGGTCAGTCTGTTATTGATCAGGTTCATGATCCAGGTCGCAACAGAAGAGATAGCAATCATGATAAGAATCCGTATGCCGTATTCTGCGACAATGCCGAATTCCACTTTTCCCTTTCCAATGAGCGCATCGATGGCATCTCCGAAAAGGATCGGCACATACAGCTGCAGGATCACCGTAACCGTAGCAAGTACAATGGAAAGCAGCAGAAGGATCCGGTAATGACCGATAAATTTCAGTACTTTTTTCAACGTTGCTGCAGAAGACGCGCGGTCTCCACTCATATTCACATCATCTGTCTTTGCACTCATGCCCTTGCCTCCTTCCTTTTCTCCGGGAACTGGGAATAGAAAATCTCCTGATATGTCTCGCAGTTTTTCATCAGTTCTTCATGGGTCCCCTTTCCGACAATTTCGCCATCGGAAAGTACAAGTATCAGATCTGCCGTCATTACTGCCGACGTTCTCTGTGACACGATAAAGACAGTCATCGGATGATCCGGATCCGCATGTGAAAGACCGCGTACTTCTTTACGAAGCGCCGCATCCGTTGCAAAATCAAGGGCACTGGAAGAATCATCCATAATCAGAATTTCCGGCTTCTTAACCAAAGCCCTTGCGATCGTCAGTCTCTGTTTCTGTCCGCCCGATAAATTTTTTCCGCTCTGCTCAATCTGAAAGTCGAGCTTTCCGGGTTTCTTATCCACCACTTCTTTTGCCTGGGCAATGCGAAGCGCCTCATTGATCTCATCATCCGTCGCATTTTCATTGCCCCACTTCATATTGTCGCGAATCGTCCCCTCGAAGAGCACCGCCTTCTGAGGCACAACCCCGACTTTGCCGCGAATGTCTTTTTCCGTGTAGTCTTTCACATTTCGGCCATCCACCTCAACAGCGCCCTTTGTCGCATCGTAAAACCGCGGAATCAGATTGACCAGAGATGATTTTCCCGAACCGGTTCCGCCGATGATGCCAACGGTCTGGCCCTTTTTCACGGAAAAATTCAGATCCGAGACGCTTTCGGCTCCCGCGCCGCTGTAGCTTAAGGATACGTGATTGAAGACCACTTCATCCTGTGCATTTCCTGAAACTTTTTCACTCGTCTTTTTCGGGAAATCCATTCCGTTTTTCACATCCAGAATATTTTCAATACGATCTGCGCAGGCGACTGCCCTGTTAATCGTGATGATCAGAGATGCCAGCTTGATAAGCTCGACAATCATCTGTGCCATATAATTGTAAAGAGCAACAACAGAGCCCTGTTTGAGAGATCCCATGTTGACACAGATTGCTCCCTGGTGAATCAGAATAATCGTCGCAAGATTGATCAGAAAATAGGTCGCCGGATTCATCAGCGCGGAAAGACGGCCGACAAATTCGTTCATCTTTGTCAGGTCCTCGTTTTTCTGATCAAATTCCCGTACCTCATCCTCTTCTTTGCAGAAAGCGCGAATCACACGGACACCTGTCAAGTTCTCACGAGTCGCTGCGGTTACTGCATCCAGCTTGTTCTGTACCTTTCGATAGAGAGGAATGGAAATGATCATGATGCTGTAAATCACAACACCGAGGACCGGTATCGCCACAACGAAAACGAGTGCACAGCGTACATTGATCGTAAATGCCATGATCATGGAGCCAAACACAATAAACGGACTGCGCAGAAGAAGGCGCAATGCCAGATTGAGGCCATTTTGCACCTGCTGCACATCCGAGGTCATTCTCGTAATCAGTGTGCTCGTGCCGAGCGTATCCAGTTCCGTATAGGAAAGCTCCTGGATATGTCCGAACAGCGCCTGTCGGATCTTCGTCGCAACTCCGACACTGGCTCTCGCCGCAAAGTACTGTGCTATAAAGGAAAATATCAGTCCCAGTGCTGCAAGAAGGACCATCAGCGCAAAGTCACGAAACAAAATTCCGTGATTGTTTGATGCAATTCCCACATCAATAATATGCGCGACGATCAGCGGCACAAAAAGATCCATGAGTGCTTCCAGCATCTTGAAGATCGGTGCCAGAATTGCCTGCTTTTTGTAGGCCTTTAGAAACATCATCACTTTCTTCATAATAAATGCCTTTCTTGGTTTGTTTGCTTTTCAGTATAACACATCGGACCATAAGTATTCGTTAAGATTCCTTTATATGAAAGTTAACGATATTGTTCACAGCAAGTTCATTCGTATGCGCTCCTGCTTTACGTGCAAAAAAAGGAGCCGCGGCCATTTTGCCGCAGCTCCCCGTGCTTACCTCTATGATTTCATCTTCGCAGGCTTAAAACCTGCCCGGCAATTTCCAAAGGCACCGACCATCTTTTCATGCAATATACCGCTTTTTACTGCTCTTTCTCCGGTTCATACAGCCCGATCTTCTTCAGATATCCGCGCAATGCATTAAAAGTCTCATCGCTTAAATCATGTTCCATCTTATGAGCATCCTTCATTGCGGTCATCCGGTCAATTCCAAGATTCACCAGTGACTGTTCCAGAAAGTCAAACTTATCGAAGGTATCCTTGCCCACCTTTTTTCCTTCTTCCGTCAGAAAAAGGAACATATGCTCATCTGTATATAGAAGTCCCTTATCCTCCAGACGCCGCACCGCCACACTGACGCTCGGTTTCGAAACTCCGAGATATTCCGTCACATCAATTGACCGGGCATATCCCTTCTGCTTACTGATTGCATAAACCGCCTTCAAATAGTTTTCATCCGCTGTCGTATACTGTTCCTTTACTGCTGACATTTTTCTTCCTTCCAACTGAAAATGGTTCTTATGGTTAGAGTATATTAACTTCAGTTAAAAATGTCAACCGCGACAGCCCAATAGATCACGATATTTTAAAAGGCTTTCCACAGTAAATAACAAGACGAATGAGTGTCCCTCTCAATGCCGCTTCTTATATTTTTTCTGCAGTGCAGTTGTATTTCTTTCCCAGAAGACGCCGTCAGCATACCCCTGAATCGTCCTGTCTGTGTCCGCCATCTCAAGCCTTTTTTCGGCCCAGATGCAATACTGCTCGTTTTTTTCTACTCCGATATAATGTCTCCCGAGTTTTTTGGCAGTCACAGAGGTGGACCCGGAACCGAGAAACGGATCGAATACAAGATCTCCGGGATTTGAACTTGCAAGAATCAGCTTGGCCAAAAGTTTCTCAGGCTTTTGTGTCGGATGAGCCGTATTTTCCGTCATCGACCAATACGGAATCGAAATGTCATCCCAGAAATTTGACGGATATGTATCTCTGAAATTGCCATCGGAAGTTTCTTTCCAGTCCTTCGGCTGTCCATCCACTTTATAAGGCGCCATCACCCTGCGGCGCATCTTCACGGCATCCACATGGAACGTATATTGACGGGAATTTGTCGCAAACCAGATGTCCTCCATCCCGTTTTTCCAGTTTTTCTGCGCTCCACGCCCCTTCTCCCGCTGCCAGGTGATTCTGTTTTGAATATAGAAATGCCTTTCAAGGACAGACTCTATCGCCGCACTCGACTGCCAGTCACAGCATACATAGACTGTGGCATCGGGCTTTAAGAGCGGAATGACCTTTTCGATCCACTCTTCCGTGTATTCGATATAAGCATCATCGGAGATCTTTCTGAATTTACTTCCATTGAAATCCTTGTCAAGATTATAGGGCGGATCTGCGATCAGAAGATCCGCAAAACCGTCCGGAAGAAGCGGCATGACATCCAGTGAGTCTCCGAGTATTGTTCGATCGGTAATATTCTCCGCGTTGTCGACCTTGTCACCCACTGAAATGCATCTTTCAAGATATTTCCGGCCGTCTTCTACAGAAATGTCTATCGTTTTGTTTCGTTCCGCTTTCTTCTTCGTCATACTTTCACTTTACTCCCTGACGTTAACTCCATATGCAGGAACCTGCATCACATACTGTATCAATCTTCCGTACAGATCATTACTTCGGAATTTCACTCATCTTTCCGAACGCCAATGTTGATTTTCCTCATTACATTCAAATAAAAAAGAGCCGGAATTCTGATTCCCCAGAATTCCGGCCCTTTGCGTTATATTACAGATTCAGCAATCCCAGCTTCTTCAGCGGAACACGAAGTGCTTCATATAAAAGAATAACAGCAATCGCAGAAACTACGGAATTGATCAAAGTAACGACAAAATTAATTGTCAGGGAAAGTTCAGCCGCAGGTTTCCCCAGGATCAGAAGCTTATAAAAATACCGAAGCACCGGATCAAAGAATGCATTAAATGCAAGTCCTACAATGGTTGCAATCAGTACCCATTTGAAAACTTTTTTAGAGTTCTTCTCCGTTGCGATATGCCCCGCTTTATATGCGATCGCGCCGACAATGAGTCCCATCAGAAGTTTGATCACAAAAGTGATCGGCGCTTCGACGAAGTAAACCGGGTCGATCAGATCCGCAATTGTAAGACCGATTGCCCCGGCAATACCGCCATACCAGCCGCCTAAAATGAGCGCTCCCAGTACGACAAATGCATTTCCGAGATGAATGGAAACCTTACCGCCGCCCGGAGTCGGGACCGGTATGGAAAGATACGCGAATACAACGTAAGTGACAGCTGCAAATACAGCTGCAAATACAAGTTTCTTTGTGCGATTATCTTTTGCATGCTGTAATTCCAGCTTCTGTGTTTTCGATTGACTTTCATTGGCACTTTGCTGCATAGCCATAAGCTGTCCCTCCCAATTGGACGAAACTCCCGGATGGACTTTGCCATCTTTTACGTCCTGTCTTTTTTATTTTCTGTTACGGACATTATAAAGATTTGTGGTTATGCATCAATTGCCAATTTAAGATTTTTTTATATGACCAGATCCGGTGTCAGACACACACCGCACACCGGGCAGATCCAGAGTCCGGCGTTCGAACAGATTACGCCCGACTCCTCACGAAGGGAATTTTTCCCACCGTCCGCAGCACAGCCGTCAGTAAAACAGTATTGACCGGAATCATGATAAGCGACTGTGGAAGTCTCGCAATCATCACCGGAAGAAACGCGTTACCGTAGAGAATAGAAAGCCAGATATTGTTTAAGCATATGCTGACCACTGCCGTATAAACCGCCTCTGTCAGAAAAATCCGAAGTACGGTGGGCTTTTCCCTCAGCATCAGGCCAAAGATCACTCCTCCCACCGCTGCACTGATTGAAAATCCCGGAAAGAACGGTCCCGTCGGGCGGACGATGTAGCTTAACACATCCTCCATTGCTCCCATGACGCCTCCGACAGTGGGCCCGAACAGCATACCTCCCACCGCAATCGGAAGCATCTGAAAACGGATCTCAATAAGATTCGTGACCGGCACCTTGAACCACCCCAGAATCACGGACATTGCCACAAGGAGTGCCGATGTTGTCAGAACGGCAGTATGACTCATAGATGCTTTTTTCTTCTGCTTTGCAATCGTTCGCATAAAAAAACCTCCTTTGCAGTTTTTCCTTCGCCACAAAGGAGGTCCATTCCTCTAATGCAGCAGCGGGATGCGACCATGAAACCGCAAGAAAATCTTTTCGTCCCGCTGACAACTCCCTGTTCAGCGGGCACTGCGGAGGCTGCCACACTGCAGCTTCCAACGCTTCATAGCCTACTCTGCTTTAAATTGGGTCCATTATACCTGCAACCGCATCGGATTACAAGGTTATTTACATCCGAGAATCTGAAATTCCAGACATTCCCCGGAAAGCTGGAACATCAGCACCTGCATGTGCTTCTCATTGAGGTCTCCGCGAATAGTCAGTTCAAATGTCACGGTTTTCTCTTCCGTGTTCTCTTCTTTGAGCTCCATCCGCTCCATATTATAGCCATAATCGCCAATCATGCTGAGAATCGAAGACATGGCATTCGGATAATCTCCTCTTTTTACGCGCACCTTCACCTGACTGCAGTTTTTTGGAATAACAATTCCTTCGGAAATCTTTGCGAAAGCGCCCTCCGTCCAGTCGAACAGCAGTCCATACTGATACATTCTGCTCGCTTCCATGATCTTTCTGACAACCGCAAGATATTCTGCAAGACGATCTTCCGGAACATCTTTCGACAGTCTTTTCAGAATCTCCGCCTCGCGATCCGCACGGTAAATCGACGTCTCACCGGCTTTTGCCTTCGCCTCAGCCACAAGATAGGAGCAGTCGAGCCGCTTCATCAGAAGTTCCTTCAGTTTCGGATCAATCGTATCTATCTGTGCACGCGCTTCCTGTAAATCCATACCTACTCCTTTCCCGTTTTTAAGAATACTATTCACCGGGCAAAACTATTCCCCGATTACTTTTTCTTCTTTTTGGCATTCTTTCTCTGCAGAGCTGCCAGCTGCTGCTTCAGTCTCTTCTCCTCGGCCTTTCTGCTATCCTTATTTTTTCCGCCAAGCTTACTCATTTTATTCGCCCTCCCTCATCTTTTTTTCTTGTCCTCAATATTATAACATACACTTCTATATAAAAACTTTACATTTTCCGGGTCAATCGACCAAAAAACCTGAAGATCGTGAGAACTTGGTAAAACATCCGAAATGTTGTAAAATACGATTTACTGACGTAGGAATGCAAAAGAAAATTACATTTCGTATTTCTATGTGCAGTGTATCTGAAGCAATAGGAGGAACACATAAAATGAATCAGAAGGTAAATGACTGGATTGACGCTCACAAGCAGGAACTGCTTGACGATATCAAAGACCTTTGCGCCATCCCGTCTGTAAAGGGCGAAGCAGAAGAAGGAAAACCTTTCGGAGACGGTCCGTACAGATCTTTAAACCTCGCTCTCGATATGGCAAAGAAATATGGTTTTGCCACAAAGAATTATGAAAACTATGTGGGAACTGCAGATTACGATCCTTCACTTCCGCATACACTCGATATTCTCGGACATACCGACGTTGTTCCGGCAGGGGAAGGATGGACAGTTACGGAACCCTTTCACGTCATCGAAAAGGACGGCCGCCTCTACGGACGCGGAACCAGCGATGATAAGGGACCTCTTCTTTGCGCCATGTACGCGATGCGTGCCCTGAAAGAAACGCAGGCTCCGATCAAAAAAGGCATCCGACTCATCATGGGCGCTGACGAGGAATGCGGATCTTCCGATATTGAAAAATACTATGCGGAAGAAAAAGAAGCTGAAATGACTTTCTCACCGGATGCCGAATTTCCGCTGATCAACATCGAAAAGGGTCAGTTCCGCGGCACTCTCTCTAAAAATTTCAAAGAAGACATGGCCACACCGCGGGTTCTCTCTCTGAATGCCGGTGTCGCCGTCAATGCCGTTCCGCAGAAAGCCGTGATTACCTTCGAAGGACTCGACCTCACTTCCGAAGTCGTAAAGAACGCAATGC
>CAYYEB010000041.1:0-11422 GCA_964470725.1 uncultured Lachnospiraceae bacterium
GGGAATCGATGCGGGGGCCGTGACACTCGGAATTATTCTGATACTTTTAATTTTATTCCTGCGTTTCATACCGGATGATGCACTCGAAGTGACACTGGTTCCGATGACGATGTTTTTCGGGTTTGCCGCGTTGGTTCCGATCTGCGCGGGAATCCGCAGAAAGGTTTCGGCAGTCTTTTCGATTGTAAGCGGTGTCGTTTTGTATTATCTGATGGCGACATTGAGCCGCGAGGCCAATAACCTGCAGAAGCTGAAGCTGTCACAGTATGCGAAGCGGCTGCAGCTTCTGATCGGCGGGACATTTTCACCGACGATGGTCGTCAATATGATCGCACTGATCGCAGTCTTTATTGCGGCTTATGCGATCAGAAAACTTTCCTTTAATTACAGTATGATCCTTGCGGTTCCGGTGGCAGGTCTCATCTACGTGATGTGCATCGGATTCGGCAGCTTTGTAAAAGGTGCGAATTTCTCCATTCCGACGGTACTCATCGGAACGATCGGGTCAGTGATCGCCGCGGTGATCCTGCTGCTGATCCTGCGGCCTTTGGATTATACGAAAAGCGAGCATCTGGAGTTCGAGGATGACGATTATTATTACTATGTAAAGGCCATTCCGAAGGTTTCTGCGACGGCCGAGGAGCTGCGCAGAGTGAAACCGGACGGGGAAGGCAGCGAAAAAACTGCTGCAGATGAGAATGAAGACATGGAAAAGCCCGACCTTGCACATGTGAATTTCGAAGAACGGCTTGAGGATTCATTAAAGGATCTGTAAAAACACAGCGAATTGAATGGATAGAGGAGGAAACTCAGCGTGTCCGCAATATTGGAACTAATGAGAAGGCATCTGTCGGGGATTTACATGCCGAAGATTCAGATCATTGATCTTGTGGAAATAGCGCTGATCGCGTTCTTTCTCTATTTTTTTATGGTCTGGATTCAGAGAACCCGCGCATATACTCTTTTGCGCGGAATTTTAATTGTCGCGATTTTTATTCTGATTGCCTATATTTTCAATATGACGGCAATCCTGTTCATTTTCAGAAGACTTGCCTCAGCGGCTCTTCTGGCTCTGATTGTAATCTTTCAGCCGGAGCTCAGAAAGGCACTGGAGTCACTGGGAACGAGAAGCTTTTTCTCGTCCTTCCTTCCGTTTGCCGGAAGCAATGATAAAAATGAACTTCTTTCCGATCGGACGATCACGGAGATGATTCGTGCCGTAAATGAAATGAGTGAAGTCCGCACAGGCGCTCTGATTGTCATTGAACAGAATATTCTGCTCGATGAATATATCAATACGGGAATCAATATAGACGCAGCCGTTTCAAGTCAGCTCCTGATCAATATCTTTGAACACAATACGCCGCTTCATGACGGGGCGGTCATCATTCGAAACGACAGAATCGCTTCCGCCACCTGCTATCTTCCGCTTTCGGATAATGCACGGATCAGCAAGAGATACGGAACCCGTCACCGTGCAGGACTCGGTCTGAGCGAAGTCAGTGATGCATTTACGATTATTGTATCGGAAGAAACCGGAAGAGTTTCGATTGCCTATATGGGAAATCTTCAGACCGGAATCACGGAAAGTACACTCCGTGAACAACTGCATCTGGTGCAGAAGCATCATCTGAACGAGCGGGAGGAGAGAAGATTCCGGATTCGCAAAAGGAGGCAGGAGAATTGAAAAAGAAGAGATGGATACCGAGCCATCCGGCCCTGCTGATCATTTCCGTGATTCTGGCATTTTTTATCTGGCTTGGAATTATGAATGTGAGTGACCCAATCACTGTTCGGACGATATCGGGAATTCCAATTCATTTTACAAATATATCCTACATCGAAAGCAAGGGACTTTCCTTTGAAACGGTGGACGGATATGACAAGGTCAGTATCCGCGTGTCAGGCAACCGTTCCGTGGTGGAACGGCTCACAAATGCAAATGTGACCGCAACAGCGGACCTGACGCAGGTCGTGGACTTTCATTCGGAACCGGTTATGGTGCCGGTTTCTGTGACAGTGCCGCGGGTACAGTCAGAGAATATTACCATTATTCCTTCAAATGTGCAGATTGAGCTTGAGGAAATGAAGAGCAAGGACTTTGTCCTGAATCCGACGGAAGAGGATACGGTCCCTGCAACCGGATATGAGGTTGGGACAATGACGGCAAATCCGGAGAAGATTACAATCCGCGGATCTGCCTCTCTGATCAATAAGATCGACAAGGTGAATGCGGCTGTGGATGTATCGGGACTCAGCCAGGATACAGACCTGGGAGCGACCATCAAAATTTATGATAAAAACGGTGACGAGCTGTCTTCTTCGCAGACAGCCTTCCTGACATTCAACGTGGATGAGTCCAAAATCAAGGTTCACACAGTGCTCTATTCCGTCGACTCTGACGTAAAGGTGACCGCAAAGACCTATGGCACTCCGGCGAAGGGCTATGAGGCCGGCGATATCACGCTGACACCGGATACAATTTCCGTGGTCGGAGATGCGGCGACGCTGGATGCATTCAGAAAAGCAGGAAATGCGATCGAAATTACGAGGGGCTCTGAGGCGATTAACATCAAGGGTGCGTCGAGCGATGTCAGTGCGAGTGTCGATATTGAACAGTTTCTTCCGGACGGAATTCGTCTGGCTTCTGGAATGAGCAGTACAATTGTGGCAAATGTGAAAATCCTTCCCTATGGCAGCAAGGCAATTTCGCTGGATGTCAATACGATTTCGAAAAATAATCTTGGTGAGGGACTGAATGCCGTCATGACGGATCCGGAGTTGGACATCCGGGTACAGGGAGCCAGTGCGGCGCTTGCTTCGCTTACTCCGACTCAGATCCATGCGTCTGTGGATTTGAGCGGAAGGAAGGAGGGAACATATTCCGTTCCGGTCACGATCACGCTTCCGCAGGGACTTTCCCTTGTGAAGCAGGTTCAGACAAACGTCACAATTTCAAAGACAACAACGGTTTCTGATGCGAACAAAGATTAACTGCCCGGAAGGGCATGACCGGAAAAGAAGGGTTCCGGCGAACAGATCACTTTTGGGAGGAAAATAAAAGATATGGTCAGCAAAACAGTCAGGGTAATGAATTCCACGGGTCTGCATTTAAAACCTGCCGCACTTTTTTGCGAAGAGGCATTGAAGTATAAATCCACGATTACATTTACATTCGGAAATACGACGGCCAATGCGAAAAGCGTGCTTTCCGTACTGGGGGCATGCGTGAAGCAGGGCGATGAAATCGAAATTGTTGCCAATGGGGAGGACGAAGAAGAGGCCGTGAAGGGACTTTCCCGCCTCGTGGAAGAAGGATTGGGAGAAAAAGATGCGTAAAAGGGGATTTCTGAGTAGGAAAATAGCAACGGTTCTGCTGGCTGCGGGAGTGGCCTTTTCAGGCTGCACTGTGCCGGCCCTTGCCACATCCTCAACGCAAGCGGCGGCAGTGACTTCTGCACCGGCGGCGACGGATGTCCAGAGCAATTCGGTTTCCGGCTGGCCGCAGAGTGCGGGGATTTCATCAGTGGCCGGATGCCTCATGGATGTGAACTCCGGAGCAGTTCTCTTTAATAAAAACATGGATCAGAAAATGTATCCGGCTTCGACGACAAAGATTATGACAGCCCTCATTGCTCTTGAGCACGGAAATATGGATGATACCGTGACCATGACGCAGACGGGCGTCGATTATGCTGTGGGCGGAAGTTCTAACCTGAATACACAGGTGGGAGAGCAGTTCAAGCTCGGTGACATGATGTATGCCATGATGCTGAAATCCGCAAACGATATTGCGACACAGATTGGAGAATATATCGGCGGAGGTTCTCTCAGCCATTTTGTAGACATGATGAATGAGAAGGCCAGGGAGCTGGGCTGCACCGGAACACATTTCCACAATGCCTGCGGCATGCCGGATAAAGAACATTATACAACGGCGCATGATCTGGCAAGAATCGGAATGGCTGCGATTCAAAGAGAAGACTTCCGCAAAATTATCGGAACCGTTTCCTATCAGATACCGGCTACAAACATGTCTCCGGCCCGGACGGTTCAGAACCATGTGGCGATGTTTGTTTCTCCGGAATATAAGTATGATGGCGTCATCGGAGGAAAAACGGGACTTACTGATGATGCAGGATCCTGCCTTGTGACGTTCTGCGAAAGGGACGGAAGACTTCTGGTTGCGGTAACCTTAAAGGGCGAGAACGGCGGAACGGAAGTAGCGGATCAGAAAGTGATGTATGATTACGCTTTTCAGAACTTTGAAAATATCAGGGCCGGTGATGAATCTTCCGTTGTTTCGGGAGGAACACTGACCGTTCCGAAGGGAGTTACGCTGAAGGATCTGAAGGAGACCGAAACGGAAGGATCCGATGAAGAAAACGGGAAAACGCTGACAAAGTCCTATGAATATAACGGTGTATATGTCGGCAGCGTAACGGAAAAAGAAGAGACGGCGGAGTCGACTGCATCTGCGGATGAAGTGCGGGAGGCGGGAAGTATCTCCGGAGGATCCGCTGCTGCGGGTACCGGCACGAACAGTACGGTGAGGACGGTCTCTCTGCATTCCGCCAATACGATGCAGAAGGTAATCATTGTTCTGGCGGCTCTGATTTTGCTCGGAGTGATTCTTATCATAGTGACAGCTGTAAGAAACAGAAAGCATTCCAACAAACGTTCCGGAAAAAGGAACAAATGACATAGAAAGGTTCACAGAAGATGAAAACAGTGATCCTGGCCGGCGGATTCGGCACAAGAATCAGTGAAGAGAGTCATTTACGCCCAAAGCCAATGATAGAGATCGGGGAAAAGCCGATCCTCTGGCACATCATGAAGATGTATTCTCATTACGGTTTCAATGAATTTATCATTTGCGGCGGATATAAGCAGCACATCATTAAAGAATATTTCGCCAATTATTTTCTGTACAACAGTGATGTGACATTTGATTTTACACAGGGCAGAAAAGACGTGACTGTCCACAGCGAACATACCGAAAACTGGAAAGTGACGGTTGTGGATACGGGATTAAATACCATGACCGGCGGGCGCATTAAAAGAATTGCACCGTATCTCGATGACGAACCGTTCTTTCTGACATACGGGGATGGAGTTTCCGATGTCAATCTTCAGAAGGTACTTGAATTCCATAAGAAAAAGGGCGGACTTGTGACCCTTACCTGTGTGCAGCCGGACAGCCGTTTCGGAAATATTGATCTTGATGCGGAAGGAACGGTCAATGCTTTTCGGGAAAAGAAAATTCAGGATACCGGCTGGGTCAATGGTGGATTTATGGTCGTGGACCCGAAAATTATGGATCTGATTGAAGGAGACAACACCGTCTTTGAGGAATATCCTCTGGAGGAAGCGGCCCGAAGAGGAGAACTCAATGCCTATCGGCATCACGGTTTCTGGCAGTGCATGGATACACTGCGTGAAAAACAGAAGCTGGAATCCCTTTGGGCGTCCGGGCGTGCACCGTGGAAGGTCTGGGAGAAATAAATGAAACTTTTGGATTTTTACAAGGGAAAACGAGTGCTCATCACAGGACACACGGGATTTAAGGGAAGCTGGCTTTCGGAAATTCTGATCAGATCCGGAGCGGATGTGACAGGGTACGCATTGGAGCCGCCGACGGATCCGTCTCTTTTTGAACTGCTGGATCTGAAACGCCGGATGAATTCGGTGAGTGGAGATATCCGGGATTTTGATCATCTGCTGACTGTGATAAAAGAAGTGAAGCCCCAGTTTGTGATTCATCTTGCGGCGCAGCCCCTTGTGCGGCTTTCCTATGAGGAGCCTCGGTACACATTTGAAACGAATATTATGGGAACGGTCAATCTTCTGGAGGCGATCCGTGAGACGGACAGTGTGGAATCCGTTTTGAACGTGACGACGGACAAGGTCTATCTGAACCGGGAAGTGAAAAGAGGATACCGTGAGGACGATCCCCTTGACGGATATGATCCGTACTCGAACAGTAAATCCTGTTCGGATCTCGTCACACACAGTTATCGGAACTCATATTTTCGGGAAAGCGGTCCGGCTGTTTCCACAGCAAGAGCGGGAAATGTCATCGGCGGAGGCGACTTCGCAAAAGACAGAATCATACCCGATTGTGTCCGGGCGGCTGCGGCCGGAAAACCGGTGGTACTTCGCAATCCGTCCTCGATTAGTCCGTATCAGCATGTACTGGAGCCCCTCGGCGCATACCTTTTGATTGTAAAAAGACAGTATGAAGACCCGTCAATTCAGGGAGCTTATAATGTCGGTCCGAACGAAGCGGATGCCATAACCACAGGAGAGATTGCGGATCTTTTTACGGGATACTGGGGAGACGGGGCGGAGTGGACTTCGAAGAGTGACGGCGGACCTCATGAGGCCGGACTTTTGCTGCTCGATAATTCCAAAATAAGGGATGAACTGGGCTGGAAACCGAAATGGACAATCCGTGATGCCTTGGAGAAGACCGTAAAATGGTCCAAAAACTATACAGAGGGTGGAGATGTCCGTTCCGAAACAGACCGTGAGATAGAGGAGTATTTCGATGTTTGAAGGAAAAAATGAACATGAGGCCAGAGAGGAGATCTTAAAGGCCGTCAGTGAGTATTGCGATAAATATCATAATCAGACGAAGCCATTTCATCCGGGAGATCGGATTCCCTATGCATCCAGAGTGTATGACCATGAGGATATGGTAAATCTTGTGGATTCCTCCCTGGATTTCTGGCTGACGGCCGGAAGATATGTAAAGGAATTTGAAAAAGAATTTTCGAAATTCCTTAACGTAAAATATGTGTCCGTTACAAATTCAGGCTCCAGTGCAAATCTTCTGGCATTTATGGCACTGACGTCTCATTTATTGGGAGACAGAAGAATCCGCCGGGGTGATGAAGTCATTACGGTGGCCTGCGGTTTTCCGACGACGATTTCGCCGATGATTCAGTATGGCGCGGTTCCTGTCTTTGTGGACGTGACAATACCGGGATATGACATCGATGTGACAAAGCTGGAAGAGGCGTATTCCGAAAAGACGAAGGCCGTCATGATGGCGCATACGCTGGGAAATCCTTTTAATATCCGTGCCGTGAAGGAATTCTGCGATCGCCACAATCTGTGGCTTGTGGAGGATAACTGTGACGCTCTGGGCAGTACATACACATTAAACGCAGAGACGAAATTCACAGGAACCTTCGGAGACATCGGAACATCCAGCTTTTATCCGCCTCATCACATGACGATGGGCGAGGGCGGTGCCGTTTATACGGATAACCCTCTCCTAAACAGAATCGTCCGTTCCTTCCGTGACTGGGGACGCGACTGTGTCTGTCCTCCGGGAAAGGACAATACCTGCGGACACCGTTTTGACGGAAAGTACGGTACACTTCCGGAAGGATATGATCATAAGTACGTCTACAGCCATTTCGGTTACAATCTGAAGATTACGGATATGCAGGCGGCTGTCGGTGTGGCCCAGCTGAAAAAGTTTCCGAAGTTTGCAAGACTTCGTCGGGAACATTTCAATTTCCTCACAGAGCATCTGAAAGGACTGGAGGATGCATACATTCTTCCTGTGGCAGAGGAGAATTCCGATCCGTGCTGGTTCGGCTATCTGATTACATGCAAAGAGGGCGTCGACCGCAAAAAAGTAGTCGGTTATCTGGAAGAGAATGGAATTCAGACAAGAATGCTCTTTTCCGGAAATATTTTACGACATCCGTGCATGACTGATGATGACTTTGAAGAGGGAAGAGATTATCGGGTTGTCGGAACTCTCGACAATACGGACCGCATCATGCGGGATACTTTCTGGATCGGGGTATATCCGGGAATGACGGAAGAGAAACTCGCATTTATGGCTGAAAAACTCAGGGAAGCGGCAAAGCTATGACAAATACATTTCCGGAAAGAGCAAGATGGAGCGCCTATTTCGCACTGGATGCGGCAAGAGGCGGACAGGTAAGAAGAAGATTTCGTCAGGATCATCTTGCCTTTAAGTACGGGACATCTGTAGATGAGACAAAACTGCGTATCAGAAATCTGATTCATCATGCGGTGAAGACGACAGCTTTTTACGGAAAATTTGATCCGGATACACCTCTTGAAGAACTTCCGGTCGTCGATAAAAATATGATTCGCCGGCATTATAAGGATATGCGTTCTTCGGAGTACATAAATGCGAAGGACAACCGGATCATGACGACAAGCGGCTCCACCGGAACGCCTCTGGCCATGGTGCAGGATAAAAGAAAGGCTCTCTGCAATACGGCGGACAGTATCTTTCTGGAATCTCTTGCAGGGTACCACATCGGAGACAAATGTGCCTTCATTCGCGTGTGGGTCAGAAATGTCCGCAAAAGTAAACTTCAGCTTCTGGCGGAAAACAGCATCATGATGGACAGTTCATCTCTTTCGGACGAATCCATCGGACAGATGCTTGATACGATCAGAAAAGAAAAGGTGCGGATGATTACGGGCTATTCGTCGGCTCTGGGTGAAATCAGCCGGTTTATTGACCGCAACTGCGTTGACACTTCGGATCTTGCGGTGGAATCCATCATTCCGATGTCTGAAACGATGCCGGATCCTGTAAGAAAGAGATTGACGGAACAGTTCGGCTGTCCGGTGCAGCAGACATACTCGAATGAAGAAAACGGGATTATGGGAATTCAAAGCCCGAAGAACCGTTCCTATTACATCAATACGGAAAGTTATTACTACGAAATTCTGAAACTTGATTCAGATGAACCGGCGGAGGATGGGGAGGTCGGACGAATCGTCATTACGGATCTGACCAACTATGCATTTCCGATTCTTCGGTATGATAACGGAGATACAGCCGTCGCCCATCATGTGGAACATGACGGAAGATACCACCTGTATCTGGATGAAATTTACGGCCGCAGAAGTGATATGCTCTACGATACTTCCGGAAAGCCGCTGACGCCCTATATCATTACCAATAATTTATGGAATGTGAAGGGTGTGGGACAGTACAGATTCCTCCAGCTTTCCGAGCGCGATTACGAGATCCGTTTAAGCGGAGACCCGAAGGGCGTGGATACGGAAGACATACTGAAAAGAATCCGTCCGTATCTTGGGAAAGGTGCAAATATTCATGTCAGGTTTGTGGATGAAATTCCGGTGCTGGCATCAGGAAAACGAAAATATATCGAGAATCTGTGTCCGAAGTATAAAAAAGCGTAAAGTAAACGGAAAATGGAAGCAAAACGAAAGAAAATCATAACCAATACCTTCTATACCATAGCCGGAGCACTTGTGTTAAACGGAGTGCTCCAGCTTCTTGTCTATCCGAAACTCAATGCGGAAATGGGAGCGGAAGGCTATGGACGCGTTCTGTATGTGATGGCCTTTGTGAACATCTTAGGCCCTTCCATCGGGCAGGCATTAAACAACAGCAGGCTTGTTTTGCGGCGTGATCATGAGGTGAAAAACGGCGATTATACGACACTGCTCTTTCTGTTTTCGCTGATCGGAATCGTGATATCTCTTCCGATGGCCCGGAATTCCATTGCGGGTCCGGGCGGCATGATTCTGGCGGCCCTACTGATTCTCGCAACGGTTTTCCGCTACTATGGAGATGTGGAATACCGCCTTTCTCTCAATTACAGAAATTATTTTATTTATTATTCTCTGTGCGGAATCGGTTATGCAGCGGGATATGTACTCTACAGGATTACCGGAATCTGGTATGTGATCTTTCTGACAGGCGAACTTGCTTCGCTTGCCTTTGTGGCGGTGACAGGAACCGTCTTTCGATCCTTCTTTTCGCGATCCGATTTTTTTAAGCTTGCATTTCAAAGGGGAGCACTTCTGGTTCTTTCCTACTTTATCACGAATCTGACGCTGAATATTGACCGCATCTTTCTTCAGAATTCACTCGGGGCAAAAGCGGTCAGCATTTACTATGTGGTATCTCTGATCGGAAAGACACTGGTACTTTTTATTGCGCCGATCAATACGATTATCATCTCTTACCTGACAAAGGATAAAAAAAGACTGGACCGGAAACATTTCCTCCTTTTTTCGGGTGCGGGAATTCTGGTCAGTGCGGTCTTCTTCCTTCTGTGCGAGATCGGAACGCCGCTCTTTATCCGAATCTTTTATCCGTCTCTTGCAGGAGAGGCAAACGCAAGACTGGTGGCGGTTGTCAACCTGACGCAGATACTGGCGATGCTTTCCGCCTATCTGTTTATCATAGTTCTGACATTTACATCTGAAAAATGGCAGCTCGGACTGCAGGCGGCCCATCTGGGAGTTCTGCTTCTTCTGATTTTCACGATGACGCCGGGCGGAGGACTCCTTGGATTTTCCGTGGCGGTTCTTATTGCCAATACGCTCAGGGTGTGTGTGGTGATGATACTCGGAGTGGTGAAGGCCGGGGGCCATAGAGAAAAAGAATAAGGCGTTAATAGCAACATATGTTTGTGAGTCGGACAAAACTATCTCCCGGACGCGAATCGAAAATGCTTTTGAGCGCCGGGAGATATGTTTTGCCGACGAACATGAGGAGGTATAGTATGTCAAAACAATTCGGAGAGGTCATCCGCAGAACGGCTTTCAATTCCCTGGATGCACTTCGGGGAAATTATCAGAACCGGATTTTAAAAGTAAACAAATACGAAATCGTTCACGGCATTACTCCGGAATACGGGCAGCGGCGGCTTAAGGCAATTCTGGATTATGCAAAGACAGAGAGTCCGTTTTATCAGAAGTATCTGGATGCGACAGGTTTATCTGATTTCCCGGTGTTGAAAAAACGGGATTTTGTAGAGCACTACCGGGAATTTGTAAGTCTTCCGTATGTGGATCATCAAGATGAATTGTATCATTTTACGACGAGCGGTTCTACGGGAACACCGTTTACCGTGCTGGCGGATCCCGAGAAAATGGTTCGTGTCAATATGAATTTCATGGCGGTGATGGAGCTGAACGGCTTTCGCCTCGGCATGAAGCGGGGAGAATTCCGTGCCTGGATTCCGGGAAAAAATACGCGTAGCCCATTGACACTCTTTAAGACCAATCTCGTTCCCATCGATATTTCAAATATGGGAGATCAGCGTGTTCGTGAAATTTTCGAAGAGATACGGACAAAGCACATACAGGTACTGGTGACCTATTCCAGTGCATTGACGGCGTTGGTCAATTATGCGGAGCGCACAGGCATGGAGCGTCCTGACTGGGATGTGGAGATGATCTTTACCATGGGAGAAGCCCTGCCGGAATCCACACGTCAGAAGTCGAAGGAACTGTTCGGAATTACGCCGGTTCTTTCTTACGGAAATAATGAAAACGGATTTATTGCGGTATCGCTTAATGGAGCGGATACCTTTACGGTCGATCTTTACAGCTATTATGTGGAAATATTGAAAATGGATTCCGATGAACCATGCGCAGA
>CAYYEB010000042.1:0-11420 GCA_964470725.1 uncultured Lachnospiraceae bacterium
GATCAATACTTATGGCATGGCCGTCCTGACCGAAGATTCCATCTCCCATCTCGGAGAGCTGGAACGGCCGATCCGTGTCAATGACCAGTGGATGTATCACACAAGAATGTACGCTGCGGCAAACTTCGTCAAGAAGAGAGATGATCTGGACATCATCCAGCTCAATTCCTTCGGCTGCGGTCTTGATGCGGTCACAACCGATCAGGTGCAGGAAATTCTTTCCAGAAGCGGAAAGATTTACACCTGCCTTAAAATCGATGAGGTCAACAACCTCGGTGCCGCAAGAATCCGTGTGCGCTCTCTTCTGGCCGCAATCCGCGTACGTGAACAGAAGAAGCCGGAACGTCACATCGAGTCAGATGCCTTTGAGCGTGTGAAGTTCACACCGGAAATGAAGAAGGATTACACGATCCTTGCACCGCAGATGTCTCCGATTCATTTTGACATTCTGAAGGAAGCATTCAGAGCCGAAGGGTATAATCTCGAAGTTCTGACAAATGATAACCGCGATTCCATTGATACCGGACTGAAATATGTCAACAATGACGCCTGCTATCCGTCTCTGATCGTTGTCGGACAGCTTATGGCAGCCCTGAAGTCCGGAAAATATGATACCCACAAGACGGCGCTTATCATTTCCCAGACAGGCGGTGGCTGCCGTGCTTCGAACTACATCGCATTTATCAGAAGAGCCCTGGTCAAGGCCAACATGGCTTATGTGCCGGTCATTTCCTTAAATGCAAGCGGTCTCGAACCGCAGCCCGGTTTTAAGATCACGGCCAAACTCGGTATTCGTCTGGTCTATGCCGCAGTCATCGGCGACATCCTGATGAAATGTCTGTACCGGATGCGTCCTTATGAAAAATATAAGGGATCCGCAAATGCGATGTATGAGAAGTGGAATCGTTACGCCAAGAAATTTGTGGCCGGTGACTCCTTAAGTCTTCGGAAATACACACAGATCTGCAAGAGTATCATTCACGACTTTGACAATCTTCCGATCACGGATGAAGTCAAGCCGAGAGTCGGTATCGTCGGAGAAATTCTTGTAAAGTACTCTCCGACCGCCAACAATCATCTTGTCGATCTGCTTGAGAAGGAAGGCGCGGAAGCGATTGTTCCTGACTTCCTGGACTTCTTCCAGTACAGTTTCTACAACGGAAACTTCAAGTCTGACAACCTCGGCTTCTCAAAGACCTATAAGATGAAGATGAATGCCGCCGTTGCCGCTGTCGAAGCAATCCGCTCGGCCGCAACACGTGAATTCAAGAAGAGCAAACATTTCAATCCGCCGGCTAACATCGCACATCTTGCAAAGATGGCGTCTCCGATTGTTTCCAACGGCAATCAGACCGGTGAAGGCTGGTTCCTGACCGGTGAAATGCTGGAACTGATTGAAGAAGGCGTGCCGAATATCGTCTGCATTCAGCCGTTTGCCTGCCTTCCGAACCATATCGTCGGCAAGGGTGTAATCAAGGAAATTCACCGCAGATATCCGCAGGTTAATATCGCAGCCGTCGATTATGACCCGGGTGCTTCTGAGGTCAACCAGCTGAATCGTATCAAGCTCATGCTGAGTACGGCACAGAGGAATCTCAAGAAGGAAATGAAGGCGGATGCCTAATTTCATATAAATCCCTTCCGCAGAAACAGAACTATCTCCCGGACGCGAATCAAAAACGATTTTGAGCGCCGGGAGATATGTTTTGTCGTCGAACATGACACTCAGAAAAATATGAATGGGAAAAACTGCTTATGAATTACACGAACACCGTCCTCGTCGGACTGAATCTGGATCAGGATACGCAGAAATTTGAACGGTCCATGAGGGAAATGAAGGCACTTGCTCAAGCCGCCTATATGGACGTGAAAGAAGTCTTCACACAGACACTTCCGAAGATGAGTGCCGGTTATTATATCGGAACCGGGAAGATTGAGGAAATCCGTGCCTATCTTGAAATGACCGGAATCTCTACAGTTCTTTTTGACAATCAGCTCTCTCCGATCCAGCTCCGGAATCTTTCCGACCTTCTGGATGCGGAGATTATTGACAGAACCAATCTGATTCTTCGAATCTTTTCAGATCGTGCTCAGACAAAGGAAGCGCGACTGCAGGTCGATTATGCCCGTCTTCAGTATGCGCTTCCACGGCTTGTCGGCATGCACAGGGAACTCAGCCGTCAGGGAGGTACCAGCGGTGCGATGTCAAACCGCGGCGCCGGTGAAACAAAGATCGAACTGGATCGACGGAAGATCGAACATCAGATTCATGAGATCAAAAAGGGCCTCGATACAATCGATAAGGAACGTGCAACCCAGCGAAAACAGCGCATCAGCTCCGGTCTTCCGCGCATCGCTCTTGTCGGATATACCAATGCAGGAAAGTCCACGATCTTAAATCAAATGCTGAATCTGTATGGGACAGACGAAGAGAAAAAAGTCTTTGAAAAGGATATGCTCTTTGCAACACTTGATACCGCCGTTCGTAAGATCACGCCCGGAAAAGACCGTCTTCCGTTTCTTCTTTCAGATACCGTCGGTTTTATCAGCAATCTTCCGACAACACTCGTAAAAGCGTTCCGCTCCACACTTGAGGAAACGAAATACGCGGATATTCTTCTCATTGTCTCTGACCTTTCAGATCCGGAATATCGGGAAAATCTGAAAGTTACGATGAAGACTCTGGAAGATATCGGCGCAGGTGAAATTCCGCGAATCTTTGTCTTTAATAAAGCGGATCTCGTCAATGAGACGCGTTCTTCTGCCATCTCTGTGCACGGAATTCAAAACGAGGACAGGCGGATCACGATGTCCGCAAAGTCTCCCCGCGATATGGAGCGGTTAATTAATCTGATTGAAGATCGCATCAATGAAAGTCGAAAGGAGTGCACAATGCTGATTCCGTACAGCGACGGCGGAGCACTCAATTCTCTGATGAATTCGTCGAAGCTTGAGATTCTCGGGTACACGGAGGCAGGTACAAAGGTGCATGTATTCTGTAAAAATGAGGATTATCAGCGCTATAAAGCATATGTTTTATAAGATTCACCGGAAAACGACCCGGCAGGACCTTCTTTGAAGCAATATTCATTGAAATTACAGTATTAGGAAAAGTAAAAAATCAGAATATTCCGGCTGCAGACTATAGGAACGCGTACGAAATCTCATAAGAATCGTGCCGGCCCGAGATCCACAAACGCAACAATCGTGGTCGAGGGCCGTGCAGATGATTCGCAATGAGATGAGTTAAGCGGACGTGTCGCAGCGGAATATTCTGATTTTGCAGTTATAAGTGTGACTTATCCTTTACAGATTCGCATGTACCAGTCTTGGCTGGAATCCGTTCTGGCGCAGTGCATCCATGATCTTGTTCTTGTGCTCCGTACCAAAAGCTTCGATCGTCACACGAAGTTCCACTGCCTCATTTCTGTTGACACTGTAGAACTGGTTATGATCAAGCTTGATGACATTGCCGTTATTTTCCGCAATCACAGAGGCAACTTTCACAAGCATTCCCGGCTTATCCGGAAGAAGTACGGAAACTGTGAAGATTCTGTCTCTTTGGATAAGTCCGTTCTGTACAACAGAGGCCATCGTGATGACATCCATATTTCCGCCGGAAAGAATGCAGACGACTCTCTTGTCTTTGACATCCAGATGCTTGAGGGCCGCTACACTTAAAAGTCCGGAATTTTCCACAACCATCTTATGATTCTCTACCATATCGAGAAAGGCGGCAATGAGCTCATCATCATCGATCGTAATGACACCGTCAAGGTTCTTCTGAAGGTACGGGAACACCTTATCTCCAATTGTCAGAACTGCCGTGCCATCCGCAATTGTGGAAGCTGACGGAAGTGTCACAACATGTCCTTCCTTTAATGCTGCTGTAAGGGAAGCGGCTCCGCTCGGCTCCACACCGATTACCTTGATGTGCGGATTCAGAAGCTTTGCAAACGTGGAAACGCCTGTGGCAAGTCCGCCGCCTCCAACCGGTACCAGAATATAGTCCACCGTCGGAAGGTCTTTCACTATTTCCATTGTAATGGATCCCTGACCAGTTGCCACGCCAAGGTCATTAAACGGATGCACAAAGGTATATCCGTTTTCCGCGGCCATTTCCAGCGCCTTATCACAGGCCTGATCATATACATCTCCGTAGAGAACAACCTCTGCGCCGAGATTTCTGGTTCTCTCCACCTTAATCAGCGGAGTTGTTGTCGGCATGACGACAATTGCCTTTACACCACACTGTCTGGCAGCATAAGCCACACCCTGTGCATGGTTTCCTGCAGACGCCGTAATCAGCCCCTTTTCCTTGTCTTCATCAGAAAGTGTGCTGATCTTATAGTAAGCCCCACGAATCTTATAAGCACCTGTTCTCTGCAGATTTTCCGGTTTTAAGTAAACTTTATTGCCGGAAATGCCGCTGAAATATTCACTGTACTGAAGCGGAGTCGGAAGAGTGACTTCCTTTACCTTTTCCGCCGCCTCTTCAAAGCGCTCGAGTGTCAGTTCATCTGCTGTATCTTCCTTTGTTGTCTTTACTTCCTCAGCTTCGCTCATTGCATTCTCCTTTTTAATAATATCTGTAGAAACCGAAGCATATAGCCACAAACATAAGATCCTTATTACCGTAAGTCTATGGACATATGGTCCCGGTATATAGAGTTATACGAGTTACTCCTGTTTCTCTTCACTTTGGTCAGGAATATCAAACAATGCATTCACAAACTGCCCTGCATCGAATTTCTGAAGGTCGTCGATTTTTTCTCCGACTCCGATGAATTTTACCGGAATTCCATATTCCGACTGGATTGCGATTGCAATACCGCCCTTTGCGGATCCGTCAAGTTTTGTCAGGATGATTCCGGAAACATTCGCTGCCTCAAAGAAATCATGTGCCTGCTGCAGTGCATTCTGTCCCGTTGTGGCATCCAGTACAAGCAGTGTCTCCAGATGAGCTTCGGGGTATTCCTTTTCTATCACCTGATAGAGCTTGTGCAATTCCTTCATCAGATTTTTCTTATTATGCAGTCTTCCGGCCGTATCTACAATCAGAAGATCGGCATCTCGCGATTTTGCAGCCTGGCAGGCGTCAAAGACAACAGCCCCCGGATCGGCTCCTTCCTGTCCGGAAATAAGTGGCACTCCGGCACGTTCAGCCCACACCTCGAGCTGCTCATTGGCCGCCGCACGGTAGGTGTCAGCCGCTGCAAGAATCACTTTCTTGCCCATATTTTTATATCTGCAGGCAAGCTTTCCGATGGAAGTCGTCTTTCCCACGCCATTGACACCGATGATCATCAGAACGGATTTTTCATTTTCGAACTGATATTTTCTTATATCCACATCCATCTGATCTTTTATACTGTTGACCAGAAGGCTCTGACACTGGGCCGGTGAATGTACATGATTTTCCTTGATCTTATATCTTAATTCGTCCAAAATCTTCTCGGTCGTTTCCACACCGATATCACTTGTGATCAGGACTTCCTCAAGATCATCATAAAAATCGTCATCTATTTTCTTATGCTCCGCAAAGACTCCGGTGACGCCTTCTACCAGATTTCCCCGGGTCTTTGACAGAGACTGTTTCAGTCTGGCAAAAAATCCCACGTAACTTCCTCCATTTTTCTCGCGGTCGAGCTTTTATTCGGACAGCTTATCCTCAATCAGGTTGACGGATACGAGCGTTGAAACGCCCTTTTCCTGCATTGTAATACCGTAGAGTCTGTCCGCAGCAGCCATGGTGCCGCGCCTGTGAGTTATGATAATAAACTGCGTATTCTTTGTCAACTTGTGCAGATACTCCGCATATCTGGACACATTGCTGTCATCCAGTGCCGCCTCAATTTCATCAAGAAGACAGAAGGGCGACGGTTTCAGGTTCTGAATTGCAAAGAGAAGTGCAATTGCAGTCAGTGCCTTTTCGCCTCCGGAAAGCTGCATCATATTCTGAACCTTCTTGCCTGGCGGATGCGCAATGATGCTGATGTCTGCGTCAAGTATATCTGCGTCCGTATCAAGAACAAGACTTCCGTGTCCGCCTCCGAAAAGTTCCCGAAAGGATTTATCAAATTCCTTCTGGATCAGTCCGAATTTCTCCTGGAACTGCTTTCGCATACCCTCATCCAGTTCTTTGACAATTCCCATGAGCCGTTCTTCCGACTTTACAAGATCCTCATGCTGCGTGGAAAGAAACGTATAGCGTTCCTGCACGGATTTGTACTCTTCGATCGCATTGACATTGACCGGTCCCAGCTTTCGAATCTGGTCCTTAAGCTGATTGATCTGACGCTTTAAAACCTGACGGTCCTCTTCTACTTCCTGCAATGTAAAGCCTTTCGCTTCACTCGGGGTCATCTCGTATTCATCCCAAAGGTAGGAAATGGAAGAATCCCTGGCTTCTTCGAGTCGTTCCTTCTGAGCATTCAGGCGGAAAAGTTCCTTGTCAAGCTGACTCAGCTGTTCCGAAAGTTCGTCACGAAGATTAAAGAAATCACGGTGGCTTTCCGACAATTTCTGTCGTTTTTCCGAAAGACTCTTCTGTTTTTCCGCATTCTCATCGGATTCCAGTTTTCCCTTATCGATCGTCTTCTGAATTTCTTCAATCCGGCTCCGCTTTTCGATCTCTTCTTCGGTCCCTCTTGAAACGGATTCATCCAGGGAAAGACTCTCATCCTTTAAGTTTTCCAGTTCCTTCTCAAGGCGGGCAATATTTTCCTTTTGAAATGACATCTTCTGCACAATTCCAGCGGAATCTACGCGAATCTGTTCCAGTCGCTCCGCTTCCTCATTGCGCTCTTTGCGAAGTGCCTCCTGCTGTTCCGTGAGGACCTTTGTCTGATCCTGAATATTCTGTTCCTTTTCTTCGGATTCATTCAATGATCCGGAGATATCGGCATTCTTTCCCTTAATATCCTCAACCTGTTTTCTGATATCCTGAATATCTTTTTCAAGAGAATTACGATTGATTTTGCTGAGGCGCAGCTGCTCATCCGCCTGCTTTTTCGACATTGCAACCGTGTTAAGCTTTAAGTTGTACTCCTGAATTCTCTGATTGAGGGAAGTGATTCGATCACGATGTCCGACCGACTCCTGCCTTTTTTCGGCAATTGCCCCATCAAGGTCAGTCATTTTTTTCTTCAGGGAAGAGACACTTTTTTCAAGTTCTTCAATTTCGCGCTTCCTTCCCAGAAGATTGTCTTTGTTCTTAAAAGAGCCACCGGTAATGGACCCGCCCGGTGCAAATGATTCTCCGGCAAGTGTTACCATATAAACGCTATGACGATACTTTCTGCCAAGCCGGATCGCATCGTCTGCATTTTTTACAATCACAATTCTTCCGAGAAGGTATTCCTTGAGTACGGTATACTCGGAATCCGTTTTCACAAGATCCGCGGCTATGCCGATGACCCCGTTTTCCCGGAGAATTTCCTTCTGATTCAGGTCTCTCGGTCTGATCGATGTGAGCGGAAGAAAAGTCACTCTTCCGAAGCGGTTGGCCTTCAGATACTCAATCAGATACTTTGCCGTATTTTCATTGTCCGTTACCACATTCCGTACACTTCCGCCAAGGGCTATTTCGATGGCCTGTTCATATGCTTCCGGTACCTCTATCACGTCCGCGACCACGCCTCGAATGCCCGGGTTACGGTCCTTCTGGTCCATAATTTTCCGAACGCCCAGACTATACCCTTCATACCGCTCTGCCATTGCCTTGAGCGCATCAAGTCTTGAGGCATCACGATGATACCCGGACTGCAGCTGTTCATGCTGCCTTAAGGATTCATTGAGAGCCTTCTGGCAAAGATCAGAGGTTTCCTTCTCTTTCTGAAACTGAGCCCTCAGAGCTTCCCGTTCCTCATTTAGTTTGTGTATTTCCTGCTCATTGCCGGAAGATTCTTCCGCAGCAGAATTTTCATCCTCTTTTAAATGCAAAAGCCTTGCATTGAGCTCCGATTCACGGATACCGAGCTGTTCCAGCATGGTATCGTATTTCTGAATCTTCGCCTTGACCGAAGATCTGCTGTTCAGCACATGAATGACATCATTTTTCGACTGATCAATTCGGGATGAAAGGGAAGCGATCTTTTCATCAATTTTCCTGAGTTTGGACTCTTCTTCCTGTTCCTTTTCAGTTGCAGACGCAGATGTCTTCTCAGTATCCGAATATTCTTTCCGAACCTCTTCCATCGCCTCAGTCTTGTCGTTTATTTCTCTGGCGATCTGTTCTTTCCTTGCCGCATACTGCTCCTTTGATTTATGAAGGGAACTGATCTGCTCATTTAAGAGGTCGATCTGACCTTTTAACTGCTGCCTCAGGACAGCATTTTTTGAAGACTCCTCGGAAAGAGCGGAAACCTCCTGATCAATTTCATCCAGATCCTTCTCCACCCGTTCATATTCGGAACGGGTTTCATCAAACTTTTCTCTGGTTTTGCTCTGATCATTATTGGCAATTTCCATACGTTCGTCAATTTCGCCAAGCTGCCGTTCAATCCGTTCGGAATCGATCTGAAAAAGATTGATGTCCAGATTCTTCAGTTTTTCCTTAGAGTCCATGAAAATACGGGCAGAAGCGCTCTGCTTTTTCAAAGGCTCGATCTGGGAAGACAGTTCGCTTAAAATGTCATTGACGCGAACAAGATTCTGCTGTTCATCCTCCAGTTTTTTAAGCGTTTCGGATTTTCTTTTCTTGAATTTGACGATTCCGGCAGCCTCATCAAAAAGTTCCCGTCGTTCCTCCGGCTTTCCGTTCAGGATCTTCTCCACCTGTCCCTGCCCGATGATCGAATAGCCTTCCTTGCCGATTCCTGTATCATAGAAAATGTCCCGGATTTCGCGAAGCCGCACCGGAACCTTGTTTAAAAGATATTCGCTTTCTCCTGAACGATACAGCCGCCGGCTCACAGTAACTTCAGAATAATCCACCGGCAGTTTATGATCGGAATTATCAAAAGTGATCGAAACCGAAGCAAAGCTCATCGGTTTTCTGGTTTCCGTTCCGGCAAATATGACATCCTGCATATTTCCGGATCTTAATGACTTGGCACTCTGCTCTCCAAGTACCCAGCGTACCGCATCCGCCACGTTGGACTTTCCGCTTCCATTTGGACCGACAATGGCAGTGATTCCCTGATGAAATTCAAATACTAATTTATTTGCAAAGGATTTAAATCCCTGTACCTCAATTGATTTTAAATACATTCGGTTATCCCGTGCCGGCGAACATTTTGTACTCTATTGAAAAGTTCCCGGCATATCTTTCATTCCTCATCTTCCGCTTTTTCCGGATACTGTCAGTTTTCTGATTGCCTCAAGAGCCGCGTTTTGTTCAGCTGCCTTTTTTGTGCGTCCGCTTCCGGTTCCGATCACATGATCTCCGACAACCGCAGCGCTGCGGAATTTTTTATCATGATCCGGTCCTTCTTCGGAAAGGAGCTGATATGCAACGTGCTGATTCTTCTCCTGCACAATTTCCTGAAGTCTTGTCTTTTCATCGACAAACAGATCTTCCCGATTGAGATCAAGCAGGATGTGCTTCATCACAAATTTTCTTGCGGCTTCAAACCCGCCGTCAAGATAAATTGCTCCGATCACGGCTTCCGTTGCATCTGAGGTAATGGAATCCTTTTTGCGGCCCCCCATCTGCTCTTCCCCCTTTCCCAGGCGAAGAAACTGCGGAAGTCCCAGATCTCTGGCGCATTTTGCGAGAGATGGTTCACACACCATGCTTGCACGCAGCTTTGAAAGTTCTCCCTCCTCCTTCTCCGGATACTTGCGGAAAAGATATTCCGAACTGATCACCTCAAGCACAGCGTCCCCTAAAAATTCCAGTCTTTCATTGTGATGAACGCCCTGTTTTCTGTGTTCATTGGCATAGGAAGTGTGCGTCACGGCCACGGTCAGAAGATTCGGATTGCGAAAATGATATTCTATTTTTTCTTCCAGTTGTTCATTCATGTTCCCTGCTTGCCTTCTTCTGTCCGCGTTCAAGATTCTTCAATTCACGCATATGCGCAGCTTCCGCTTCCATGCGGGCCTTAATATGACCATTGACATCTTCCCTGTAAAATTCCACACACTGATTGAGAGCAACTTGTATTGCCCTTGCATCAGAACTCCCGTGAGCCTTCACGACAAGTCCCCTAAGGCCAAGAAGCGGTGCTCCGCCATACTCCTTGGAGTCAAATTTTTTCAGGGATTTCTTCAGTGTATCTTTGATCAGAAGTCCGCCGATCTTTCCCTTTGTGGAAGACATAAGTCCTTTTTTGACTTCTCCAAGGAGCATCTTTGCAGTTCCTTCATACATCTTTAAGGCAATGTTTCCGCTGAAGGCATCCGTCACAACGACATCCACGCCTCCGGCCGGAAGGTCACGCGCTTCTACGGAACCGATGAAATTAATATTTTTGTCTGCTTTCAGAAGCGGAAAGGCAGCCTTGACCAGAGCATTTCCCTTTTCCTCTTCCGCGCCTATATTTAAAATACCGACCGTTGGATTTTTCTTTTTTAAGACATTTTCAATATAGATGGATCCCATCTCGGCAAACTGAAGCAGCCAGGATGGCCTCGCATCCACGTTCGCACCGCAGTCCACAAGAAGAGACATTCCCGCCTGCGTCGGAATGAGCGCTCCGAGAGGAGGACGTTCCACACCCTTCAGCCTTCCGACCAGAACCTGTCCGCCAACAAGAACGGCACCAGTGCTTCCGGCAGAAACGAATGCATCCGCTTCCCCCGCACGTACCATACGCATTCCGCGGACAATAGAGGAATCTTTCTTCTTCTGAATTGCGATAACCGGCGGCTCAGCCATTTCAATCACTTCTGTGCAGTTGATAATCTCGAGCCGCTCCTTCGGATATTCAAGGCCTGAAAGTTCCTTTTGAATTGCTTCCTCGCGTCCAAGGAGCAGAACCTTCAGTTCCGGATGTTCCTTTACAGCTTCCACAGCACCATGAACCGTACTCTTCGGCGCATTGTCTCCGCCCATCGCATCCAGGGCAATTTTCAGATTTTTCATTTCGTATTTACTCCGTCTTTCAATAAATCATACATTTCGCAGCAGTTCTGAATGAAACCGAAAATATGTCGTGCCTGCCGGCAAAATGCCTCAAGTCAATTATCGTAAAAAACAAAAAAGCCACCGCCGAAGATCGGCGGCAGCTTTTCGGCTTGCGAAACATTTTTTCTGATTTAAATATCAGTCTGCATCCTGCTTGACAATCTCACGTTTATTGTAAGTGCCACAAGCTTTGCAGACTCTGTGCGGCATCATTAAAGCTCCGCACTTCGGGCACTTGACAAGCGTTGATGCGCTCATCTTCCAATGTGCTCTTGTCTTGTCACGCCGTGCACGACTATGCTTATTCTTCGGACAAATGGACATGCTAACACCTCCTAACGCACGA
>CAYYEB010000043.1:0-11417 GCA_964470725.1 uncultured Lachnospiraceae bacterium
TTTCGTCCATGCCGATGAATCGTGTCTCCTGGCTAAAGACGAAGCCGTGAGAATATTGATGGAAGAAGCGCAGCAAAACAGAAGGCTGTGCGGATTTTGTACTGTCAGGAAGTACAAAATGCATTTTCATGGAGGTTATCGTTTTGGCTAATATTAAATCTGCAAAGAAGAGAATTCTGACGAGCGCAAAGAGAGCAGAGAGAAATAAGTCTGTTCGTTCTGAAGTTAAGACAACAGTAAAGAAGGTGGATGCCGCAATCGCTTCCGGTAACAAGGAAGATGCAAAGCAGGCACTTCAGAATCTTCAGAGTGTCATGGGCAAGGCTACATCCAAGGGTATTTACAAGAAAAACAATAATGCGAGAAAGATTTCCCGTATGTCTGCAAAAGTGGATGCAATGGAATAATCTGTATTATACGGAAGATATTTTTAGAGAGACTGCAGAGGCAAAACCTTGCAGTCTCTTTTTTAGAATCGTCTGATTTTAAAACGCAGACCGAAGCGTGGCCTGAATCGCTGAAAGGCCGGTTTACTCGACAATCCCGTTATGATAGAATGTATATTCGATTTACAGAAAATGAGGTACAAAGATGGATCAGAGTCATATCCGAAACTTTTGCATAATTGCACATATAGATCACGGAAAGTCGACACTTGCGGACCGCATCATTGAACAGACCGGACTTCTGACGGAACGGGAAATGCAGGACCAGGTCCTCGACAACATGGACCTGGAACGGGAACGCGGGATCACGATCAAGGCCCAGACGGTCCGTACGATTTACAAGGCGGACAATGGGGAGGAATATATTTTCAATCTCATTGATACGCCGGGCCATGTGGATTTTAATTATGAAGTGTCAAGGGCACTTGCAGCCTGCGATGGAGCAGTCCTGATTGTGGATGCAACCCAGGGTGTGGAGGCCCAGACCCTTGGAAACTGCTACCTTGCGATCGATCATGATCTGGAGATTCTTCCGGTGATCAATAAGATCGATCTTGCAAGCGCAAGACCGGATGAGACGGCGCAGGAAATCGAAGATGTGATCGGACTTGATGCCGAAGACGCTCCGCGTATTTCGGCAAAGACCGGGGAAAATGTGCATGAGGTTCTTGAACAGATTGTGCACAAACTGCCGGCTCCGACGGGCGATCCTGATAAGCCGCTGAAGGCACTGATCTTTGATTCGCTGTATGACAGTTACCGGGGAGTTATTGTGTTTATCCGTATCTTCGACGGAGCTGTGAAAAAAGGCGATCACATCAGGATGATGCAGACAGGCGCGGATTTTGAAGTGACGGAGGTTGGCGTCTTCGGAGCAGGAAAATTCATTCCGACGGATACTTTAAGTACCGGTATGGTCGGATATCTTGAGGCCAGCATCAAGGATCTGCACGAAACGCGTGTGGGAGACACGGTGACGCTGGCGGATGATCCGTGTGATGAGGCTCTTCCGGGATACAAGGAGCCGCAGCCGATGGTTTACTGCGGTATCTATCCGGAAGACAGCAAACGCTATCCCGACCTGAAAGATGCACTTGAAAAGCTGCAGCTCAATGATGCCTCGCTGCAGTACGAGCCGGAGACGTCCCTGGCCCTGGGATTCGGTTTTCGGTGCGGCTTCCTCGGACTTCTGCATCTGGATGTAGTACAGGAGAGACTGGAACGGGAATATGACCTGGATCTTATTACGACGGCACCATCCGTTGTCTATAAGGTCTATAAGACGGATGGAACCATGTTCGAGCTGACCAATCCTTCCAACATGCCGGATCCTTCCGAAATTGAGCACATGGAAGAACCGTGGGTCAACGCGGACATCATGCTGACGCCGGAGTATATCGGAGCAATCATGACGCTGTGCCAGGAAAGACGCGGCGTCTATGTCAGCACGGAGTATCTGGATCAGAACAGAGTGACATTGAAATATAAACTTCCGCTCAACGAAATTATCTATGATTTCTTTGATGCGCTGAAATCCCGGTCAAGGGGATATGCGTCCGTTGATTATGAAATTTACGGATATGAAAAGAGCGATCTGGTGAAGCTGGACATTCTGGTCAATCATGAAAAGGTGGATGCGCTTTCTTTCATCGTTTACGCACCGAATGCCTATGCGCGCGGAGCGCAGATGTGCGAACGCTTAAAAAAGGAAATTCCGAGACAGCTTTTTGATATTCCGATCCAGGCTGCGATCGGCTCTAAAATCATAGCCCGTGAGACGGTTCGCCAGATGCGAAAGGATGTGCTTGCAAAGTGCTATGGCGGTGATATTTCCCGAAAGAGAAAACTTCTGGAAAAACAGAAGGAAGGCAAGAAGAAGATGCGTCAGATCGGAAATGTGGAAATCCCGAAGGATGCATTCCTGAATGTTCTGCGCCTCGGGGATGATGAGTGAACATGAGAGAAGATCTCGGATTATATCTGCATTTTCCGTTCTGTGTCAGAAAATGCAATTATTGTGATTTCCTTTCCTTTGCATCGGATGAAGCGGCAAAGCGCCTCTATGCGGATGCAATGATTCGGGAAATAAGAAGTGCAGCAAAAGAGACGAAAGATGCAGTTGTTTCGACGATTTTTCTTGGAGGGGGTACGCCGAGTGTGATGCCGGCGGATTCTTTAAATACAGTCCTGGAGGCTTTACGGGATTCCTTTGATATTTCTCCGGATGCGGAGATCACAATGGAAGCCAATCCGGGGACACTGACGGAGGAAATGCTTTCTTTTCTTTCGGAGCATGTAAACCGCATAAGTCTCGGAGTACAGTCCTTCAATGACAGAGAACTGCAGCTTCTCGGAAGAATTCATGACCGCAGTGAGGCGCTTCACAGCATAGAAGAGGTAAAAAAGACCGGAATCCGGAACATCAATATTGATCTTATGTCCGGCATTCCGGAGCAGACGCTGAACTCCTGGAAAGATACGCTGAATACGGCAGTGGACCTTGCTCTTCCGCATATCAGTGCCTACAGTCTGATCATTGAAGAGGGAACACCGTTTGCTCACAGAAAGCGGGAAGAGCTTCATCTCCCGGATGAAGATACGGAACGGGATATGTACTATGAAACAAAGAGAATCCTGGGCGGGGCAGGTATGAAACGATATGAGATTTCCAACTATGCCCGTCCCGGTCATGAGTGCCGTCACAACGTTCGTTACTGGAGACGGGGCGAATACCTGGGATTCGGAATCGGAGCGGCTTCGTTTTATCATCACAGACGGTGGAAAAATACGGACAGTTTTAAGAAGTACCTGAAAGAGTCCGGCAATCCGAAGCTTCTGATGTGTGAGGAGGAAAAACTCACTCCGCAATCGGAAATGGAAGAATTTATGTTTCTGGGACTTCGGATGATGGAGGGAATTACGGAGGAAGACTTCCGGGAACAATTCCATCGGGATCTCAGAGAAGTCTACGGAAAGACGCTGAAGAAAGAAATTTCGGAGGGACTTATGGGGCAGGATGGTACCCGGTACTTTCTGACGGACAGGGGTATTGATATCAGCAATTGGGTGTTGAGCGACTTTTTATTGGATTGAGATTGAACAGCAAAAATTGTGTGATACGGATGTGAGCCGGCAAAACTAAACTATCCTCCGAACGCGAATCCAAAACGATTTTGAGCGCCGGAGGATATGTTTTGCCGGCGAACAGGGCAAGACGGTGAAAAGCAATGGCAGATAAATATATTAAAATTCGCGGAGCAAATGAAAACAACCTGAAAAATTTAAGTGTGGACATTCCAAGAGACAAGCTGGTCGTTTTTACCGGTCTTTCCGGCTCCGGCAAAAGCTCTCTTGCATTTGATACGATCTATGCAGAGGGGCAGAGACGATACATGGAATCCCTGTCTTCCTATGCACGACAGTTCCTGGGACAGATGGAAAAACCGGATGTAGAAAGCATTGAGGGGCTTCCGCCTGCGATTTCCATTGATCAGAAGACAACAAACCGTAATCCCCGTTCCACGGTGGGAACCGTGACCGAAATCTATGATTATCTTCGTCTGCTCTATGCGAGGGTCGGAATTCCCCATTGCCCGAACTGCGGACGGGAAATCAAAAAGCAGAGCGTGGATCAGATGGTGGATCAGATCATGGCACTGCCGGAGCGGCAGAAAATACAGCTTCTGGCCCCGGTCGTCCGCGGAAGAAAGGGAAGGCACGAGAAGGTCCTGGAACAGGCAAAACGTTCGGGATATGTCCGCGTTATGATCGACGGCAACCAGTACGAGCTGTCCGAGGAGATCAAACTCGACAAAAACATCAAGCACAATATTGAAATTGTGGTGGATCGCCTGATCGTAAAGCCGGGTATTGAAAAGCGGCTGACGGATTCCATTGAGACGGTCCTCGCCCTCACAAACGGAACCCTCATTGTAGATACAATGGACGGAAAGACCATGACGCTGAGTTCGAATTTCGCCTGCCCTGACTGCGGCATTTCCATCGATGAGATCGAACCGCGATCCTTTTCCTTTAATAATCCGTTCGGCGCCTGCCCTGACTGTTCCGGACTCGGGTATACAATGAACTTTGATCCGGATCTTATGATTCCGGATAAGTCTCTTTCCTTTAATGAGGGATGTGTACAGGCTCCGGGATGGGCTTCTTCAAAAAAGGCGGATTCCTTTACACATGCCCTGCTGGAGGCCCTGGCAAAGGAGTATGATTTCAGTCTGGATACGCCGTTTCAGAAGCTTCCGAAGTCCGTGCAGAAGATGTTTATTTACGGGACGAACGGCAAAGAAGTCAAGGTGCATTATACCGGACAGCGCGGAACGGGAGTCTATCCGGTCGTGTTTGACGGACTCATTAAAAATGAGGAACAGCGCTATAAGGAGACCTATTCCGACGCGGCGAAGGCGGAGTATGAAAAATTTATGCAGATTACGCCCTGCCCGACCTGTCATGGGCAGAGACTGAAGGCATCCTCCCTTGCCGTAACGGTGGGAAGCAAGAATATTATTGAGCTGACGGATCTTTCGGTGACAAAGATTTTGGATTATCTTGATCATCTGAAGTTGTCAGAGCATCAGCTGGCAATCGGATCCCAGATTTTAAAAGAAATTCGCGCACGGGTGAAGTTCCTTGCGGATGTCGGTCTGGATTATCTGACACTGTCAAGAGCTACCGGAACGCTTTCCGGCGGTGAGGCGCAGAGAATCCGTCTTGCGACGCAGATCGGATCCGGACTTGTCGGAGTTGCATATATCCTTGACGAACCGAGCATCGGACTGCATCAGAAGGATAATGACAAGCTTCTGGCGACACTGAAGTCGTTACGGGATCTTGGAAATTCTCTGATCGTCGTGGAGCACGATGAGGATACGATTCGCGCCGCTGACTGCGTCGTGGATATCGGTCCGGGTGCAGGAGAGCATGGAGGAAACCTGGTCGCGATCGGAACGGCGGAGGAAATCGAAAAAGTTCCGGAGTCTATTACGGGACAGTATCTGAGCGGTAAGCGTTATATTCCGATTCCGACGACGCGGGTGAAGCCGAAGGGATGGCTGAAGGTACGGGGAGCTGCAGTCAACAATCTGAAAAATGTGGATGTGGATATTCCTCTGGGAGTATTTACCTGTGTGACGGGAGTATCGGGTTCCGGAAAGAGTTCTCTTGTCAATGAGGTTCTTTATAAGAGACTTGCCAGAGATCTGAACCACGCACTGACGGTTCCGGGAAAACACAGGGAAATTTACGGAATCAAAAAACTGGATAAGGTCATCAACATCGATCAGAGTCCCATCGGAAGAACACCACGGTCCAATCCGGCTACCTATACGGGCGTATTTGATATGATCCGCGATCTTTTTGCCGGAACGACGGACGCTAAGATGCGGGGCTATAAAAAAGGAAGATTTTCCTTTAATGTGAAGGGCGGCCGCTGTGAGGCTTGTCAGGGAGACGGTATCATCAAGATCGAAATGCATTTCCTGCCGGATGTGTATGTGCCCTGTGAGGTCTGCCACGGAAAGAGATACAACAGAGAGACTCTTGAAGTAAAATATAAGGGGAAGAGCATCTATGATGTTTTGAATATGACTGTCGAGGAAGCTTTGGATTTCTTCCAGAATGTTCCGAGAATCAGAAATAAGATTCAGACACTGTATGATGTGGGACTTGGCTATATCCGGCTCGGCCAGCCATCCACGGAGCTGTCCGGAGGAGAAGCGCAGCGGATCAAACTTGCGACGGAGCTTTCAAAACGTTCCACAGGAAAGACGATTTATATCCTTGATGAACCGACGACCGGTCTTCACTTTGCGGATGTCCATAAACTGATTGAGATTCTGCAAAGACTCAGGGATCAGGGCAATACACTGGTTGTGATTGAACATAATCTTGATGTGATTAAAACCGCGGATTATATTATCGATATGGGACCCGACGGCGGAGACAAGGGAGGAACCGTCATCGCCCACGGCACACCGGAAGAAGTGGCAGAGGTGCCTGAATCTTATACGGGTCAGTACATTCGTGAGTATCTTGCAAAAGGCCACTACGAGAGCTACACTGAAAAGAGCAGGGAAGAGTGATATAAAAAGGGGAGCGCAAATGGCATTTACAGATATCGGAATTGATCTCGGATCTTCCAATATAACGGTCTGGACCGCAAACAGAGGTGTGATCATACGGGAACCGTCAATGGTTGCCTATGATAAGCAGAATGATAAGATCCTTGCATATGGCGAGGAAGCGCGCCGAATGGTTGCAAGAACACCGGGGGAAATCGTGGCGATCCGTCCAATGCGGGCAGGAGAAATTTCAGATTATTCGGTAACGGAGAAAATGCTCCGGCATTACATTCAGCTGGCCCTTGGACGCAGAGCGTTTCGAAAGCCTTTCATCAGTGTCTGCATTCCGTCACTGGTGACGGAGGTGGAACGCAGAGCGGTGGAGGAGGCCACCTATCAGTCCGGTGCAAGAGATGTCACCATCGTGGAGGAAACGGTGGCGGCTGCAATCGGAGCCGGCATTGATATCACGAAACCGGTGGGAAATCTGATTGTCGATATCGGCGGAGGAACGACGGATATTGCGGTGATTTCGATTGGCGCTCCCGTGCTTCTGACGACGCTTAAAACGGCCGGAGATGCGTTTAATGAACAGATCACAAGGCATATCCGCAGACATCACAGCCTCTTTGTGGATGAGTCGACGGCAGAAGATATCAAAATCCGGATCGGAACTGCGTATCAGCGGCCTCTTTCGGATTCCATGCAGGTCGGAGGAAGAAATGTACTGACAGGTTTGCCGAAGACGGTGTCGATTACTTCCGAAGAGGTGAGGGAAGCGCTTCAGGATTCTGTCAATGAGATTGCGGATGCGGTTCACGGGGTGCTGGAGAAGACTCCTCCGGAACTGGCAGCGGATATCGCAGACCGCGGAATCGTGCTGACGGGCGGCGGAGCGATGCTTGACGGCATGACGGAACTGATCGAGGAGCGTACCGGAATCAACACGATGGTGGCTGAAAATCCGGGCAACTGTGTTGCGATCGGTACGGGAAGATATGTGGAACTGATGGATACACTTGGACGAATGGAGTATTAATGCAGGTCCGTGTGACGGGAACAATTGATCATATCATATTCAGGAACGAGCAGAACGGGTATACCGTATTTGTGCTTATGTCCGATGGAAAAGAGCTGACATGTGTCGGCTCTTTTCCTGCTGTGCGGGAAGGACTTTTAGTGGAAGTGACCGGTCAGATGACCGAACACTACATGTATGGGGAACAGTTGAAAGTCTCCTCGCTGACGCTGAAGACACCGGAAACGAAGGAAGCTGTGGAGAGATATCTTGCATCCGGAGTGATCCGTGGCATCGGCAAGGCAATGGCACACAGGATCGTGAAGCAGTTTCAGGATGACACGCTTCGGATTATGGAAGAGGAACCGGAACGGCTTGCGGAGGTGAAGGGCATTTCAGAACGCAAGGCCAGAGACATTGCAGAGCAGACAGCGGCACAGGCGGGTATGCGTAAGGCGATGATGTTCCTTCAGAATTATGGCATCAGCCAGCAGATGGGGGTGCGAATTTATAAGACCTATGGAGAAGACATGTATGAAGTTCTCCAGACGAATCCCTATCGCATGACGGAGGATATCGAAGGAGTCGGTTTCCGGACAGCGGATGAGATTGCGGAACGGGTCGGAATTGATCAGAATTCGGAGTACAGGATTCGCAGCGGCGTTCTCTATGTACTTTCCACAGAGGCGGCGGAGGGAAGCGTCTATCTACCGCGAAAAGAACTGGAGAAGCGGGCAGAGGCACTTCTGCATGTCCCGGAAGATTCCGTCGGACAGGCGGTGATGGACCTTGCAGTGGACAGAAAGGTCGTGCTGAAGCAGAAGAAAAATCAGGACGGGGAAGATGAGACGATTGTATACGCGGGGCAATACTATTATCTGGAGTTGAATTCCGCGAAGATGCTTCTGGATCTGAACCTTCCTGGAGACGAGACGGAAGAGGAGGTCGAACATAATCTTAAGGGGCTGGAAAAAGCCGGCGGAATTGTGCTCGAGAAGGAACAGCGGGAAGCGGTCATCTATGCGGCCACCCACAATGCTCTTATTTTAACCGGAGGCCCCGGAACCGGTAAGACAACGACGATCAACGCGATGATCCGCTATTTCCGTCGGGAAAATAAAAACGTACTTCTTGCTGCACCGACGGGAAGAGCCGCAAAGCGCATGACGGAAACGACGGGATATGAGGCTTCGACGATACACCGTCTTCTTGAAATCAGTTCCGGAGACGAGATGGAGTCGAATGTCCGTTTTGAACGAAATGAGACCAACCCTCTTGAAGCGGATGTGATCATCATCGATGAGATGTCCATGGTGGATATTTTCCTTATGCACGCTCTTCTTTGCGCCATTTCCTCCGGTACAAAACTGATTCTGGTCGGAGATGTAAATCAGCTCCCGTCGGTAGGACCGGGAGCGGTACTGAAGGATCTCATTGCGTCAGAAGCATTTCCCTGCGTGAAGCTTACAAGAATCTTCAGACAGGCGGAATCTTCGGATATTGTCGTCAATGCACATAAGATCAATCGCGGCGAAGCCATCAGTTTTGATAACAAGAGCCGGGATTTCTTTTTTCTGAAACGGGATGATGTCAATGTCATTATCAGCAATGTCATTGAACTCATTTCGAAGATGCTGCCGAAATATGTCGGAGCATCTGAGCGGGAGATACAGGTCTTATCTCCGATGCGAAACGGACTACTCGGCGTGAACCGGCTCAACCGTATTCTGCAGCGGTATCTCAATCCTCCGGATGAGAGTAAGAAGGAAAAGGAGTTTGGCGACAAACTGTTCCGGGAGGGGGATAAGGTGATGCAGGTCCGGAACAATTATCAGCTGCCCTGGCAGGTGATCGGAAGATATGATTCGGTAATTGCAAAAGGAGAGGGGATCTTTAACGGAGATCTTGGGATTATCAGGGAAATCCTGGAAAATGAGCAGATCATGCGCATCGAATTCGATGAGGGAAGATATGTTGAATATCCATACGCATCACTCGATGAACTGGAACTTTCCTATGCAACGACGATTCATAAATCTCAGGGCAGCGAGTATCCTGCGGTCATTCTGCCGCTTCTTGGCGGACCGAGGATGCTGATGACAAGAAACCTTTTGTATACGGCTGTGACGCGTGCGAAAAAATGCGTGGTCATTCTCGGAAGCGAGGAGACCGTGCGTGCAATGATTGACAATGACACGGAGCAGCGCAGGTATACTTCCCTTGATGAGAGGATTCGGGAGTTATGTCGGATTTCAGAAGAGTGATGAACTATGCGGGAGCGGAAATACTGCAGATTCTGTATCCGGCCCGCTGTCCCGTCTGTCATGACATTGCGCCCTGGCATGAGGAAATCTGTCCGGAGTGCAGAAAAAAGCTGCCTTATGTTACAACAAAACGGTGCAGGATCTGCGGAAAACCGGTGGAAGATTCCGAAATCCTGTGCGATGACTGTCAGAAGATCCGTCACAGCTATGAAGAAGGAATCGGAGTCTTTCTTTATGATGATGTGATGCGGGAGACGATGTCCTATCTGAAATATAAACACAGACGGGAATACGGAAGGGTGCTGGGAAATCTGGTTTTCGAATATGCCCGGGAAAAGATACGGCTGTGGCAGCCCGAGGCTGTGGTTCCGGTTCCGATGTATAAAAAGAAAATGGAGGAGCGCGGCTATAACCAGGCGGAAGAAATCGCGCGTCCGATTGCGGAACGATCGGGAATCCCGTTGCGGACGGACCTTCTTTTTAGAACTCATAAGACGGAAGCGATGAAGAATCTGACTGCGGTACAGAGAAGACAAAATCTCACACATGCCTTTTCGACCTGCAGCGGACGGATGCCGAAGAGAGTACTTCTGGTCGATGATATTTATACGACGGGTGCTACAATAGATGCCTGTGCAGCGGCATTAAAGGCGGCCGGAACAGCCCGGATTTACTTTCTGACTGTTTGCATTGGTATGGGCTTTATGGTAAGATACTGAATAAGTCTGTTGCATGCGGCGGTACGACTGCAAGCTTGCTTGCAAAGGCGTACCGACATATGCAACGACAAACGGTATTCAGTATCGGTTGATCGACTGATCGGCTGAAGGGCGCGAATAACTGAATATGAAGTAAGAAAAGCAGCGGGGTACAGTTATGAATTTGCTGCGTACGGCGCAGATGATCCACCTTGCACAGTATGAAAACGGCAAGGGCGGGAAGGCACTTAAGATCTGCAAATATTATAAATCGGATTATGTGACAATCGAAATGCTGAAGACGTTTTTCCTGACAACCGTGGCATACGTGCTTGTGCTGATTCTCGTTGCTGCAGGAAACATTGATTATCTGCTCGATCATGTCGATCAGATGAACCTGGCTGTGGTTGGGGCGGCAATTCTGATTATTTATATTGTTCTGATGGCAGTGTATCTGGCTGCGACATTTCTCCTGGCAAATATGAGGTATAATAAGGCAAAGCGCAGTGTACATTCCTATGAGATCAAACTGCGTGAGCTTCGGAGAAGCACGATAAAACAGGAACATGAGGAAACAGAACTGACAAGGAGCAGAAAATGACAGTTTTTTCGCAGATTGGCAATCAGCTTAGAGCGTTCTACGGAAGATACGCCACGGCAATTGATATGGGCGTGAAGTTTATTCTTGCTCTTGCGAGTTTCTTCTGGGTTCGTTCCACTTTGGGCTTTAACAGCATACTTTCGAATCCGTTTTTACTTTTGATCCTTGCGGTTCTTTGTATGCTTTTTCCGATGACGGCAGTTCCGGTTCTGACGATGGTACTTGTCGTCGGTCAGTCGTTCTCGCTGGGAATCGATGCGGGGGCCGTGACACTGGGAATTATTCTGATACTTTTAATTTTATTTCTGCGTTTTAT
>CAYYEB010000044.1:0-11189 GCA_964470725.1 uncultured Lachnospiraceae bacterium
TGGAATGATGATCCTTCTGATTCTTCTTCAGATGCTCTGTCAGCTCATTGATACGTTCTGTCAGAACTGCAACCTGAACTTCCGGTGAACCAGTATCACCTTCGGATCTTGCAAATTCCTTCATGATTTCAGCTTTTTTCTCTTTGGTAATCATTGTGTTTTCCTCCATGAAAATAAGATATGCCGTTCATTAAGAAAGGGTCGGAGTGTCCTTTTTCTGAATGAAGGTATGTTCGCTGCGAACCGCAGCGAAGAGTAGTATAGCAAATGCGAAAGTTGCTTGTCAATATCAGATTCCGTCATGGGACAAAACCCGAAAATATTCTACTGCATCCGCTGAATCTTTTTCAATTTGACGCTGCAAATCTTCCAGTGAATCGAACCGAATCTCGGGTCTTGAAAAGTGCAGCAGCTCCACGGTCATCTTCTCACCGTAGATATCTCCCTTAAAATCCAGAAGGTGTGTCTCCACTCCGACAAACTGTCCGTTTACCGTCGGTTTCGTACCAATATCAGTTACGGCATGATACTTCTTTCCTTCAATTTCCGTCACGGAATAATACACTCCCTTTGGCGGAAGAAGTTTATGTCGTCCGGGAATCAGATTCGCCGTAGGAACACCGATTGTCCGTCCGATCTGCTGTCCGTGAATAATCTTCCCGGTCACTGAAAAAGGATATCCAAGCAGCTCATTGACCCGCTCCATATTTCCCTCGGCAAGATTCTCCCGTATCACGGAACTGGAGATTTTTCTGTCATTATCCATGACGTCCGTAAGAGCATCTACGGTAAAACCATACTCCTGACCCATTTTTTTCAGAAGCGCGACATCTCCCTTTCGTTCATACCCGAATCTGAAATCCTCACCGATGACTACACATTTCGCGTGAAGCAGATTCACCAGAACGGATGTGACAAAATCCTCCGCTTGCATCGTAATCATATGCGGTCCGAACGGGCATTCCACTATCGTCTGAACTCCCATCTTCTCCAGCATTGTCCGACGTTCTTTTTTCGTCAGAAGCATCTGTGCTGACATATCAAACGAGAACACCACCGTTTCTGCAGGCGTTCCCTGTTTCTTCAGTTCCCCTGTCTTCTTCACTGCAGTTCGAATCAGTTTCTGATGTCCTCTGTGGATGCCGTCAAATTTTCCGATCGTCACAACAGTCGAAGCGTCGCTCTTAAGATCCTGCAGATCCTTTATTACATTCATTGTGTTTCCTCATTGTCCCCGGTCACAGTAGTATTTCTTCAATCGATAAATTTTCTTCTCCTTCTGATAGATTCCGGCGAATCTGCCATCTGTCAGATAGAGGCGGACCTGCTGTCCGTCTGATACGGGGACCTTCTCGAGAATTTTATCCGAAGGCACATTACCCCCATTTTCCACGACAGAGACCATTTCACCAAGGGCCTCGGCCTCAGGAAGGTCGCGATAGAAAGAATCAATCGGGAGAAGAAAACTGTAGGGAAAAATGTGCTCCCGATCCTCCTTCTCTTTTTGTTCCGCAATCTGCGTCAAAGTCAACGCATCCTTCAGATCAAATTCCTCCACCCGGGTCCGAAGAAGAGATTCCATGCAGCCTCCGCATCCAAGCTTCTGACCAATATCATGGCACAATGTCCGAATATAAGTACCGTGACTTACCGTAACAGAAAAGCGCACACGCGGAGGAGCGATCTCTTTGATCTCCATTTCGGAAAACTCCACTTCCCGCATTTTTCGTTCCACTGTCACACCTTTACGTGCCAGATCCACAAGTTTCTGACCATTTACCTTAAGCGCGCTGTACATGGGAGGAAGCTGCATCTGTTTTCCTGTAAAAGATAAAATCGCATCTCTTATCTCATCTTCGCTGCAGGTGACCGGCCTTTGAGACAGTACCTTTCCCCCCGCATCCTGTGTATCCGTTTCGATTCCCAGAAGCAGAACAGCCTCATAGCTTTTCGTCCCATGACTTAAGTCTTCCACCAGATGAGTGGCTCTTCCCAGACAGACAGGAAGCACGCCCTCCGCATCCGGATCAAGCGTGCCTGTATGTCCGATTTTCTTTTGATTGAATATTTTTCTGAGCCGGGCAACTACCCCGAAAGAGGTCATCCCCTTCTCTTTTCTTACGTTAATGACTCCGTTTATCATTTCAGATGTTTTTTTATCTCTGTCAGAACTCTTGCGATCACTTCATCCGCCGTTCCCTCTCCGGAACAGCCTGCCGCCTTCGCATGTCCTCCACCGCCAAAAGCGCCCGCGACCTCTGCAACATCCAGATACTCATTGCTTCGAAGGGAAACCTTGAAATCTCCCGGATTTCTTTCATAGACAAAAACCGCTGCCTCAGCTCCATCCGTAAGTCTGAGCTGAGATACGATCATATCCAGATCCTGCTGTGTCACATGAAAACGCTGCATCTCTTCCAACGTGATGGAAGAAGAAATCACTTTTCCGCCCAGCTCCTGTCTGGACTTCATCAGAGCATATCCGAGAATCCGGTTCTGAGAATATGTTCTTTTATTAAATGATTCATCAATCAGCTTATTGTGATCAAATCCCTTTTCCATCAGAAGAGCCGCACACCTCATTGTATGAGGACTCGTATTGCTGTACTGGAATACCCCCGAATCGTGAATAATTCCCGTATAAAGGGAAATGGCAATATCTCTGTCGATTTTATCCGGATCCATCAGATCCGTCAGCACTTCAGCGCAGGAACTTGCATCCGCCACTATGTGATTGATATCCGCAAATCCTGGATTGCTGACATGATGGTCCACGCAGGCCGTATGTCCTGCTTTCTCAAAGAGGGGCCCCGCCACACCGATTCTGTCCAGTGAACTGACATCACAGGTCACGAAGAGATCGTAGACCATGTCCGGATCTATCAGCTGTTTTGAATCACTTACCCCCTTCATAAACTGCAGGGATTTTCTCGGCATTTCAAGATACAAATCAATTTTAAGATCCGGAAAGCTCTTCTTCAGATACTGATACAGTGCCGTTGTGCTTCCGATACAGTCTCCATCCGGATTGACATGCCCCGCAATCCCGATGGTATGCATTCCGGGTTTAATTATTTCCTCTATCTTTTTCATGCGATTGCTCATCCTTCGCCATGACTTCGTCAATCAGCTTTGACATTTCCACTCCACGCTCGATGGAACGGTCCAGGACAAAGGTAAGTTCCGGCGTATTCCGAAGATTGAGCCGTTCCGCCAGTTCGTGACGGATATATCCCTTTGCCGATTCCAGGCCCTTCATTGTCTCCGTATGCTGTTTCTCATCTCCAAGCACGCTGACATACACCTTGCAAGTCTTCAGATCCGTAGCTACATAAGCGTCGGTTACGGAAGTCATTTCCGCAATGCGGGGATCCTTGAGCTCACGGATGATTTCCGCAAGCTCACGAACCACTTCCTGGTTAATTCTCAGATTTTTTGGACTGTTTTTTCTCATTGCTGTCTCTTTCCACCTCAACCATTGTATAGGCTTCAACGATGTCTCCGACCTCAAAGTCTTCCCAGTCGGCAAATACAAGACCGCAGTCAAATCCCTTCTTTACTTCCTTCACATCATCCTTACCGATACGAAGAGATGCAAGTTCGCCGTTAAAGAGTTCCTCATCTCCTCGCTTGACACGGACTTTGGAATTTCTCTGGATGACGCCGTCGATGACATTTGCACCTGCGATCTTTCCGATCTTCGATGCCTTGAAGATCTGACGGATCTCCACGTGGCCCTGTACCTTTTCTTCGTAGACTGCAGCGCGCATTCCCTTGATTGCACGCTCTACATCGTCAATTGCCTCATAAATGACATTGTATAAATGAATATCTACCTTCTGCTGTTCCGCCATTGCCTTTGCTGTTGCATCCGGACGAACAGCGAAACCGATAATGATTGCATTTGATGCCGCTGCCAGGGAAACATCGGACTCGGTGATTGCGCCAACGCCGCTGTGAATGACCTTGACAACAACTTCGTCGTTTGAAAGTTTCTCCAGTGACTGGGACACGGCCTCTGCCGATCCCTGTACATCCGCCTTTACGACAATCGGAAGTTCCTTCAGATTGCCTTCCTTGATCTGATCGAACAGATCGTCCAGTGACATCTGCATTCTTGTGCCTTCGAGCAGGTTCTTCTTCTCTTCTGAAACGAATACCGATGCAAAATCTTTTGCTTCCTTGTCCGAATCGAATGCCATCAGGATCTCACCGGCTTCCGGAACATCGGAAAGGCCGATGATTTCGCACGGCATGGAAGGTGTTGCCTTATGAAGACGTTTTCCATTTTCATCCGTCATTGCACGAACTTTACCATGTGCGGCACCGCAGGCGATGAAATCGCCCTGATGCAATGTGCCCTTCTGAACCAGAATAGACGCAACCGGTCCGCGTCCCTTGTCAAGCTTTGCCTCAAGAACGATACCTCTTGCATTTCTGTTCGGGTTCGCCTTCAGTTCCATGACATCTGCGGAAAGAAGGATCATCTCCAGAAGGTTGTCAATTCCCTCGTGTGTCTTTGCAGATACCGGGCAGAACACCGTATCTCCGCCCCAGTCTTCCGCCACAAGACCATATTCGGAAAGTTCCTGCTTGACGCGGTCCACATTTGCCCCCGGCTTATCAATCTTATTGACTGCCACAATGATATCTACATTTGCGGCCTTCGCATGGTTAATCGCCTCAACGGTCTGCGGCATGACACCATCATCCGCAGCTACCACAAGTACGGCAATATCCGTTGCATTGGCGCCACGCATACGCATTGCGGTAAATGCCTCATGTCCCGGCGTATCAAGGAAGGTGATCTTTCTTCCGTTGATGGAAACCATATAAGCACCGATGGCCTGTGTGATTCCTCCGGCTTCACGGTCCGTCACATGTGTATGACGGATCGCATCCAGAAGGGATGTCTTACCATGATCAACGTGACCCATGACGCAGACAACCGGCGGACGCGGAACCATATCCTTTTCATCCTCATCGTCTTCCTTTAAGAGTTCACCGATGACATCCTCTTTTTCTTCCTTTTCGCACAGAATATCATGATCCAGTGCAATTTCTTCCGCCTTTTCATACGGAATTTCATGATTCACCGTGACCATTTCACCTTTCAGGAACAGTTCCTTGACCAGTTCCGCCGGCTCCATCTTCATGCGTTCCGCCAGATCCCTGATGGTGATTCTTTCCGGTACCCGAATCTCCGTTACCTTCTCTTCCGGCTTCTTCTCCTGAGGTGCATTGTTATGCTTCTTCTGAAGAGCCTTCGGGACCCGGTTAAACTGATGTTTCTGCTGATTCGGACGATTGGAGTAGCCGTGACGGCCGTTCTCACGACGTTCTTCTCTTGTTCTGTCCTTATCCTTCGATCCCTTGTTGTAATCTCTGGATGTCTTATGGGCCAGTGCACCGTCATTGTCTGAACGGGAAGGAGCCACACCTCTTCCGCGGTTCTGGAAACCGCCTCCCTGCGGTCTGCCGCCTCCGAAGCTTCTTCCGCCCTGCCCTGCGCGATCGTTGCGGTTCTGGAAACCGCCGGTTCTTCCTGTGCCGTTATTTCCGCGGCCCTGGGAAGTTCCGTTTCCGTTTCTGTTCTGATATCCGCCGCGGTTATTTCTGTCACCGCTATGATTTGTATAGATACGTCTTCCCTGTCCCTGACGGCCGTTTCTTGCTCCATTTCCGCTTGCGTTACTGCTGCGATGCGAAACAGGCTTTCTGACCGCATTCAGATCGATGTGTCCCAGAATCTTGACCCCGGAATGTCCCGTCAGCTCAGGTCTGTTTTCCACAGGCTCTGTCTTCTTTTCTTCCTTTTTTGCAGCTTCAGGCTGCTTCTTTTCCGCAGGCTTCTCTTCCTTCTTCGGCTTTGCTTCCGCCTTTTTCTCTGTTTTCTTTTCCTCAGAAGCAGAAGTCTTCTGTGTGCCTTCTGCAGCCGGTGCCTCTGCTCCAGCCTCTTCCTTTTTCGCAGGTTTTACTTTTTCAGGCTGTACTTCCGCCGCCTTCTTCGGTGCAGCTGCCTGTTCCTGCTTTGCTTCCTCAGGCTTTACAGTTTCGGTCTTTGGCTGCTCACCCGCCTTGGATTCCTTCTTTTCAGGCACTTCCGCCTTTTTCGGAGCCGCTGCTTTTTTCTCCTGCTCTGCAGCCGCCTTCGTCTTCGGTCTTCTTTGAATCTTCTTCGTGGCATTCTGTGTTCTTAAAACACGGACGATGCCGCTTTTCTTTTTTCCGTCTCCCTCAGCCTTCTTATCCGCATTTTCTGCCGGCTGAGATTCCTTCGAATTTTCTGTCTTTGTCTCCTGACTTTTCGGAGCGGACTTTCCATATCGTTTTCTGATATTTTCCACTTCATTTTCCGGAACGACACTTACTGCTGTACGGATTCCATATCCCTTTTCATTGAGATAGTTCTGTACCTCCTTATTCGAAATGCCGATCTCCTTCGCCAGTTCATGAACCTTGATTCTTGCCATAAATAATCTCCCTTTGCTCAACTTCTGTGCAGTGTGCGCGCTGCTGAATTTGCCAGTCCTTCATCCGTTACCGCGCAGGATGCACGGAATTCTTTGCCGATTGCATGTCCAATTGTCTGCATATCCGAAAAGATGCAGCAGGGAACATGATAATAATCACACATGTTCTGAAATTTCTTTTTTGTATTGTCCGACGCGTCGCCTGCAATCAGAACCAGGCGGGCTTTCTCACTCTTCACAGCTTTTTCAGTGGAAAATTCTCCGCTTTCCAGCTTCCGGGCTCTGGCTGCAAGTCCGAGAGCGCCCAGAACTTTTGCCTCCTCCGTCATGCTCCGCCCTCCTGATCTTTTTTACAATTCACGGTCTCGTATAACTTTATCCTCATCTCTTCCGTCAGATTCGTTTTCAGAGACCTCTGTATTCCGCGGGATCTGACCGCCTTATCCAGGCATCCGGGATCCCGGCAGATATAAGCGCTGCGTCCGTTTTTCTTTTGAAGGGGATCCATCTCGAGATGTCCGTCCGGCAAACGGACAATCCGAATCATTTCCTCTTTTCTTCTGACTTTGCGGCATCCCAGGCACGTTCTTAAAGGATGCCATGCATTTTTTTCACTCAGCGTCTGTTGCTTCTCCTTCTTCGTCCTTTACTTCTTCCTCTTCTGTTCCCTTAGAGGACTCTTCACTTTCGGATTTCTCATTTTCTTCCAAAGATGCATCCTCTGCAGAGGTCTCCTCCTGAGGAGCATTTTCCTCTTCCTGGGCGTCTTCTCCGGAAAGAGCCTCATCCGGTTCCGACGCATCCGTCAGTTCCTCCGGTGCATCCTCTTCCTCATAATACTCTCCGTTTTCATCGAAATCATCGAGATACAAGTCATCAAAATCACCGGACTCACGTGCCTGCGTCTCCGACTTAATATCAATCTTATATCCGGTCAGTCTGGCTGCCAGACGGGCATTCTGCCCTTCCTTGCCGATCGCCAGAGAAAGCTGATAATCAGGAACGATCACCTTTGCGCTTCTTGCATCCGGATCTGCTCCGACCGTAATCACCTTAGCCGGGCTTAAGGCATTTTCAATCAGGACCGCAGGATTTTCATCCCAGGCAATAATGTCGATTTTTTCTCCATACAGTTCGGACACCACTGCATTGACACGGCTTCCGTTGACACCGACACACGCTCCGACCGGATCGACATCCGGGTCATTGGACCATACCGCCATCTTTGTTCTGGAGCCGGGCTCTCTTGCGATTCCCCTGATTTCCACGATGCCTTCGCGAACCTCCGAAACCTCTTCCTCGAAAAGTTTGCGGACCAGCTCCGGATGGGTTCTCGAAACCGTGATTCTCGGTCCCTTCGGAAGGTTCTTTACATCCACCACGTAAACCTTGATACGGTCATTGGTCTGAAAATGCTCTGTCTTCACCTGTTCATTTTCCGTCAGGACCGCATCCGCCTTGCCAAGATTAATGTAATAGTTCTTTCCCTGCTGTCTCTGCACAACACCTGAGACAACCTGATGTACCTTGTCACTGTACTGATTGTACACATTATTGCGTTCTTCTTCGCGAATCTTCTGCTTAATGATATTTGAACCATTCTGCGCAGCAATTCGAGTAAAGGATTTCGGATCCACGTCCACCATGATAATGTCTCCGGCAATCGCATGCGGATTTGTCTTTCTCGCCTCTTCCACAGTCACCTGCATCACCGGGTCCAGGATGTGATCTTCATCTTCCACGACTTCCTTCTCCGCCGTCACCTTCAGTTCAAGAGTTTCCGGATCGATTGTAACATCGATATTCTCATTGCTGCCAAATCTTGACTTGCAGGCCGTCAGAATACTCTGCTCAATGGACTCGATCAGCGCGTCCCGACTGATTCCCTTTTCTTTAATGACTGCCTCAAGCGCGTCAGCGAATTCACTCATTTTTCCAAAATCCTCCGTTTTCAAAAGTCAAATGCCATCCTGATCAGAGAAATGTCTTTTCTCTGAATGCTCTGTTCATTTCCGTCTGTTTCTATCGTAACCTGGTCTTTGTTCCAGTCTTTCAGAATTCCCCGGATCTCCTTCTGCCCGTTTACCGGCTGATACGTCCGGATCTCAACTTCCTTTCCCACTGCCCATTCAAAATCATGGGGTCTTCTCAGTTTTCTTCCAAGTCCCGGTGAGCTGACATACAAAGTGTATGATTCGGAAATATAATCCTGTTCATCCAGAATCGGATTGAGTGCATCACTGACCGCCTGACAGTCATCCACACCTACGCCTCCGTCTTTGTCAATGAAAACGGTCAGCGCATAATCCGCTCCCTCTTTTGTGAACTCCGTATCCACAAGCTGAAGTCCAAGTTCCTCACAAATCGGCAGAACATTGTCCCATGTTCTCTTCTCGTACTGTTCTTTTTTACTCAAAAAATTTCCCTCTATACACCAAGTTAGGAGCGGACGTTTCGTCCGCTCCTAAGCCATAGTCACCATGTAACACTAAGCAATATAGCACCGGATCCGTCAAAATGCAAGGGCCGTCCCCGGATTTTCCGGCTTATCTGCGGCTTTTTGTCCCTTTTCCGCCGCGTTTTGACAATTTCAGACGGTTGAGTGCCAGTTTTCCGCCCTTGTATTCGATCGAATATTCCTTACCGTTTTCCAGGAGGTAGGCATGTTCCACCTGATCATCATCACTTAAATGAATGCCGCGCACACCGATGGCGGTCCTCTTAAGTGTCGAGACGTCTTTCAGCTCAAACCGGATAAAATATCCGTGTTTTGTTTCCAGGACTGCAAAATCCATGTGCTCGGCCGGAAGCACAGCTACCACATGATCGTCATCCTGCAGCTTTGTCGACTGGATGGTCCGCACAGAAGAAGTGAACTCGGTTCCCGGCGTAAGTTTCACATTGCCGTTCGCCGTTGCAAAGAAGAATGTATGCCACACAATCTCCTGCATCGGCGCAGCCCACAGAATTTCTTCCTCCGCATTAGAGAAATTACTCAGATTATCAAGAGGCACGCCCTTGTCTCTTAGCCGTTTCCGCGGAATATCCAGAACCTTTATGGTATGCAGTTTTCCGGTGTCCGTAAAGATTCCGATCTTGTCGGTATTGAGTGTCCGTATGGTCAGGCGGTTTTCCGCATCCGCAGCCTCCCGGTTCTTCTCATAAACTCCCGCATCCAGAATTTTCACATATCCGAAACGGTCAAGGCAGAAGACCACTTCCTCTTCTTCCACCTTTTTCTCTTCAAGAACGATTTCTTCCGCATTTTCAATGGTGGTTCTGCGGGGTCTTCCGAACTCTTTTTTCATGGAATCCAGTTCTTCGATCAGAAGATCCGCCATCGCAGTATGATCATCCAGAAGCTGGCGGTAACGGGCAATCTTCTTCATGGTCTCTTCGTGCTCCTTCATCAGAGCATCCAGCTCCAATCCGATCAGTTTGACAAGACGCATATCAAGGATTGCATTTGCCTGACGCTCCGTAAATAAAAGTTCAGAAGCCTTCTTTTTGCTCTCCTTCGATTTGAAGCGGATTCCATCCGTCTTTCCGAGAACCAGACAATCCATGGCCATTTTTCTGTTCTTTGACCCCCGCAGGATTTCAATGATCAGATCAATCACATCCACAGCGCGGATGAGGCCTTCCTGCACTTCCTTCTGAGCCAGTTCCTTTTCAAGGAGATTCTTATACTTCCGATCTTCTATTTCAAACTGGAAATCGACGCTTGCCTCAATGATATCACGAAGCCCCATTGTCTCCGGCCGACCGTTTGATACAACCAGCATGTTGACACCGAAGGTATCCTCAAGTCTTGTCTTCTTGAAGAGAATGTTGCGGACATTTTCCACATCCGATCCTTTGCGGCATTCAATTACAATTCTCATGCCTTCCTTGGAAGACTGATTGGAAATATCCGTGATTTCAGGACACACGCGGCTTTCCGCCAAAGAGGCCACATCGTTCAGGAACTTTCCGATTCCGCTGCCGATCATCGGATAGGGGATTTCGGTGACAACGATATTCATCTTTCCGTTTTTTCCCTTTTCGATCTGCGTACGTCCCCGCACCCGGATCTTTCCGGTTCCTGTTTCGTAGATCTTTTCCAGTTCATCCTGATTGACGACAATGCCTCCCGTAGGGAAATCCGGTCCCTTAATGTATTTCATCAGGCCTCTTGTCGTGATGTGGTCATCGTTAATAAATGCCTTCATGGCATCGATCACTTCAGAAAGATTGTGTGTCGGTATCGATGTAGCCATACCCACCGCTATTCCTTCAGATCCATTCACAAGGATATTCGGCACTCTCGCCGGCAAAACGGTCGGCTCTTTTTCCGTTTCATCAAAGTTTGGCACAAAATCGACGATATCCTTGTCAAGATCCGCCAGAAACACATCCTGTGTGAATTTCTGAAGCCTGGCCTCTGTATAACGCATAGCGGCGGCACCGTCACCTTCGATAGAACCGAAGTTGCCGTGTCCGTCCACAAGGGTCTGGCCCTTTTTGAAATCCTGCGCCATTACGACAAGCGCGTCATAGATCGAGGAATCCCCGTGCGGATGGTATTTACCCATCGTATCGCCGACAATTCGCGCGCTCTTTCTGTACGGCCTGTCATAACGCGTTCCCAGTTCCCACATATCATAGAGCACTCTTCTTTGCACAGGTTTCAGTCCGTCGCGGACATCGGGCAGTGCTCTTGAAATGATGACAGAC
>CAYYEB010000045.1:0-11151 GCA_964470725.1 uncultured Lachnospiraceae bacterium
CATCTCGACAGAATTCCGGTACCTGAGAAAAGGCATTAAACAGTCTGTTGATAAAACTCAAAATGTTAACCCTCCCTGTATGACCTGTTTATCCCAGCATCGTACCACAAAACACTAAGAAAATCCAGCCGCAATCAGAAGTGCTTCCTTCACGAAGCGACTGATAGTTTTCATTTTTTTTCCGGTATGTTAAGATGAGTAAAACGTGTCCTGTGAACACAATGAAACCACAGTGACTGCTATTGAATCAGGGAGTTTAAGACAGATGGAAGAGAAGAAGGAAGAAACGGTTTCCAGAAATTTCATTGAAGAAGAAATTGACAAAGATCTTGCAAGCGGAAGATTTGATCATGTCTGTACGCGTTTTCCGCCGGAGCCGAACGGCTATTTACATATCGGTCATGCCAAGTCGATTCTTTTAAATTATGGTTTGGCAAAAGAATATAATGGACAGTTTAATTTAAGATTTGATGATACAAACCCGACGAAGGAAAAGTCGGAATTTGTTGATGCGATCAAAAAAGATGTGCAGTGGCTTGGTGCCGATTTCGGTGATCGCTGCTTTTTTGCCTCCAATTACTTCGACACAATGTATGAAAAGGCGGAATCTCTGATCAGTCAGGGGCTGGCCTATGTGTCGGATCTCAGCGCCGATGAAATCCGTGAATATCGCGGAACTCTCACGGAGCCGGGAAAGGATGATCCGAGCCGCAATCGCAGCGTGGAAGAAAATATGAAGCTTTTTCGCGAGATGAAGGCCGGAAAATATGCCGATGGCGAAAAGGTGCTGCGTGCGAAGATCGATATGAAATCGCCGAACATTAACATGAGAGACCCGATTCTCTACCGTATCGCTCATCTGACGCATCAGAATACGGGAGACAAATGGTGCATTTATCCGATGTATGATTTTGCTCATCCGATTGAAGATGCCATTGAGGGCGTGACACATTCCATCTGTACGTTGGAATTTGAGGATCACAGACCTCTGTATAACTGGGTTGTGGAGCATACGGGGTGGAAGAATCCGCCGCGTCAGATCGAATTTGCCAAGATGTATCTGACCAACGTCGTAACCGGAAAGCGCTATATCAAGAAGCTCGTGGAAGACGGAACTGTGGACGGCTGGGATGATCCGCGTCTGGTGACAATCGCTGCTCTTCGGCGCAGAGGCTTTACACCGGAATCCATTCAGAAATTCGTGGAACTGGCCGGTGTCTCCAAGGCGGACAGCTCGATAGAATATGCAATGCTTGAGTACTGCATCCGCGATGATTTAAAATTGAAGCGTCCGAGAATGATGGCGGTACTGCATCCGCTGAAACTTATCATCGACAACTATCCGGAGGGACAGACGGAATGGCTTGAGGCCGACAACAACATGGAAAATCCGGAACTTGGACGGCACAAGATTCCGTTTGGCCGTGAGCTTTATATCGAACAGGATGACTTTATGGTCAATCCGGTTCCGAAGTACAAGAGACTGTATCCGGGAAATGAAGTGCGTCTGATGCATGCATATTTCGTAAAATGCGTGGGATACGATCAGGATGAGGACGGAAATGTGACGGCTGTCCATGTGACCTATGATCCGGAGACAAAGGTCGGCAGCGGCTTTACGGGACGCAAAGTGAAGGGAACCATTCACTGGGTGCCTGCAAAGGAGGCAGTGGATGCGACAGTACGCCTCTATGAGAATTTGATTGATGAATCCAAGGGAGTCTACAATGAAGACGGATCCATGAACATTAACCCGAATTCCCTGACTGTTGTGGAACATGCAAAACTGGAACCGGAACTGAAGAACGCAAAGCCATACGACAGCTTCCAGTTTGTCCGTAACGGCTATTACTGTGTGGACGCAAAGGATTCGAAGGAGGACGCTCTGGTATTTAACCGGATCGTATCAATGAAGAGCTCCTTTAAGCTGCCGAAGAAAAAATAAATGTAAGTGGACAGGATAAGGAAAACTATGATAAAAGCATGTATATTTGATCTGGACGGAACAATATTATATACGCTGGAGTCAATCGCCCTTGCGGGAAACAGGATGCTTGAGGAACTGGGCTATGAGAAGCAGCCTCTCGATGATTATCGGTATTACTGCGGAGACGGATCGGATAATCTGGTAAAGAGATGTCTGAAAAAAGTCGGCGGCTATACACCGGAAAACTATGCAGCGGGGAAAATCCTGAACCGCAAGTTTCTGGCGGAGAATCCTTCCTATCATGTGCGTCCGTATGATGGAATGGAGGATGTTCTGAAGACATTGAAGGGCCGCGGAATCAAGCTGGGAGTGGTGTCCAACAAACCGGATGACGCGGCACAGCTTGCCGTGGCGGATGCCTACGGCGATCTTTTTGATCATGTGCAGGGACAGGGCAGAGGGATCCCGATTAAACCGGATCCTACCGGTGCACTGCGCACGGCTGCAATCTTTCATGTAAAGGCGGAGGAATGTCTCTATTTCGGAGATACCTGGACAGATATGAAGACCGGGCGAAACGCCGGCATGCATACGATCGGCGTGCTCTGGGGGTATCGTGACAGAAAGGAACTGGAGGAAAACGGCGCGGAAGAAGTGATCGAAGCACCGAAGGATATTCTGAAACTGAAGCTGCTCCAGTAACGGCATATTTGTTATGGACAGAAAGTAAGACTTTTGTGAAGACAGCAGAAATGACTGTCTGTGCACAATTGCCGATAAAGGAGGGAGAAGTCCGGCTGTATCCTGCATGAGGAGCCGGCAATAATGGAAAAATGTGTGGTAAGGAATACGGATTTTTATGGTTAAGTTAATTGCAAGCGATATGGACGGAACACTGTTGCCGAACTATGGCGATCACGTGGATCCGGAGGTATTTGAGATCATCAGAAAACTGAAACCCTGCGGGATTCGCTTTATGGCGGCAAGCGGCCGCCAGCATGCAAATCTGCAGAGGGAATTTGAGCCGGTCAAAGATGAGATTGATTATATGTGTGAAAACGGCTGCCTTGTGTTTCATGAGGGGAGGCTGCTTTTTAAGGAGACAATGCCGAAAGACGTGGCAAAGGAGCTGATACGAACCATTCTCAATACGCCGGGCTATAAATGCCTTGTCTCCGGTGAGGAAACAAGTTATATCCTGAAGGGAGACCCTGAGTTTACGCATCTTTTGACGGAGGAAGTTCACAACAACATTACGGAAGTGGACGATCTGCTGGATATTCCGGAGGACTATTTCAAGATTTCCGGCTATCGGTATGATCTGAATGAGCCGTTGACGCTTCAGCAGATTGACCGTTACTGGAAGGGACTCTTTGACGGCAGACTCACAACGGTTTACGGAGGAAACTGCTGGGTGGATTTTTCTCCGATCGGTGTGACGAAGGGAACATCGATTACGAGGCTCATGAGTATTCTGAAACTGAAAAAAGACGAGGTCATGGCCTTCGGGGATAATTATAATGACGAAGAAATGCTCAATGATGTCGGATACAGTTTTGCAATGAAGGCAGCACCGCAGGAAATCCGGGATTTTACCTATGGAGTAACAGACAACGTAACAAAGACATTGAAGGAATTTTTTCACGACTATCTATAAAGCTATATAAACGGAGGAAAACCTATGGAATTCAGCGATGAGTGTCTGGACACATTTTTAGAGCACCAGGATCAGCTCTTTGACGAACCGGTTGCCGGAAACCGTGAGGAGGCGGAGGCGTTTCTGGAGGACTGCATGGCACAGATCCTGCCGAATATCAAAGCAGTACGGAAGTTCCTGGACGAATCCGGAATGGACGTAGAGGGAATGTCAGCAGATGATCTGGAAGAGCAAAGTGAGATCTTCCCGCTGCCTGATGGAACATACCTTGTAGTGGAGGGATAATGTTTTTGAGTGCCGGAGGCGCGGATTGCAAATAATAGAATGCCTGCTTAAGCAAATGGCTTTCAGAAAGAATGATCTGAAAGCTGTTTTTTTACACAAAAAATGAAAAATGTGAGACTACTAGCACTCAACTAAAATGAGTGCTAAATTTTCCTTGACTTTTATATAGAAGGTTTCTACAATAGCATATTAGAAATAAAGTTTCTCCGAAAAAGGGGAGAAAGACGACTGAATTCCCGTGGGTGCGGCAGTTTTGGGGAAAGCAGATGCCGTGAATCGGGAATTGTAGTTTGGAGGAATCAGATATGGCAAAAACAGGAAATCTTTCTATTAACAGTGAAAACATGATGCCGATCATCAAGAAATGGCTGTATTCGGATCATGATATTTTTATTCGTGAGCAGGTATCCAATGCCTGTGACGCAATCACAAAACTGAAAAAGCTGGAGGCTGTCGGAGAATATAAGCCGGCACCCGACAATCATTATAAAGTAAGAGTCGTCGTCAATCCGGACGATAAGACGCTGAAATTCATTGATAACGGTATCGGTATGACCGAGGATGAAGTCGTTGAATACATCACGCAGATCGCATTTTCCGGAGCTACAAAATTCCTGGAGAAGTACAAGGGAAAGACGGATAAGGATCAGATCATCGGTCATTTCGGTCTCGGATTTTATTCTGCATTCATGGTTGCAGATGAGGTACACATCGATACACTGAGCTACCTTCCGGACGCAAAGCCGGTTCACTGGGAAAGTGACGGCGTGAAGGATTACACGATTTCGGAAGGAACCAAAAAGGACATCGGTACGGAGATCACGCTGTTCTTAAATGATGACAGCCTTGAATTCTGCAATGAGTATCGTGTCCGCGAAGTTCTTGAGAAATACTGCGGATTTATGCCGGTTGAAATCTATCTTGAAGATGAAGGCAAAGAAGCGAAGAAGCGTGCCGAAGAGGAAGAGAAGCGTCTGAAGGAAGAGGACGACAAGAAGGCTCAGGAAGCAATCAAAAAAGGAGAAAAGGTTCCGGAACCTCACAAGAAGGCGGAGCCGCAGCCCATCAATGATATTCATCCGCTGTGGACAAAGCAGCCGAGAGACTGCACGGATGAGGAATACAAGGAATTTTACCGCAAGGTATTCAATGATTATAAAGAGCCGCTGTTCTGGATTCATCTGAATACGGACTATCCGTTCAAACTTCGCGGCATCCTGTATTTCCCGAGAATCAATACGGAATACGATGCGCTTGAGGCACAGATCAAGCTGTACAACAACCAGGTCTTCATTGCAGATAATGTCAAGGAGGTCATTCCGGAATATCTGATGACCCTGAAAGGTGTCATTGATTGCCCGGATCTTCCGCTTAATGTATCCCGTTCTGCACTGCAGAATGATGGAACAGTGAAGAAGATTTCGGAATATATTTCCCGTAAGGTTGCCGATAAGCTGAGCGGAATGTGCAAGACAGACCGTGAGAATTATGAGAAGTATTGGGATGATATCAGCCCCTTCATTAAATATGGAGTCATCCGTGATCAGAAGTTCGCAGACAGGATGATGGACTATATGCTGTTCAAGGATCTGGACGGCAAATATCTGACTCTCAAGGAATATGAGGAAAAGAACCATATCACCGACGAGGAAGAAGAGAAGAAGGAAACTGCCGTCGATGAGAAGGGCGAGACCGTAGAAGCCGAAGTTGTCGATGACGGCAAGAAGACCGAAACCGCAGAGGCAAAGGATGACACTGCAGCGGAAACGGAAAATGCGGATGCAGATGCTTCTTCGGAGGAGAAGAAGGACGAGAACTCTTCAGAAGACGAGGAAGAGAAGGAACCTGAGAAGCACACGATTTACTATGTGACGGATGAAGTGCAGCAGGCTCAGTACATTGCAATGTTCCGCAAGACAAAGAAGGATGCAGTCATTCTCAAAGAGAAGATCGATAGTCCGTTCATCCAGGAACTGGAGCAGAAGAATGACAATATCAAATTTGCCCGAATCGATTCAGGTCTTGATGATGCATTCAAGGGCGACGGCGAGGTCAGCAAGGAGGATGTGGATTCTCTGACAGAGACTTTCCGTAAGAGCCTGAAGAATGACAAACTTGATGTCAAGGTCGAGAACATGAAGGATAAGGATATTGCCGCGATTACGACAGTGTCGGAAGAGAACCGCAGAATGCAGGATATGATGAAGATGTACGGTATGAACGATGAGGGACAGGATCTGACAGGTATGGAGACCCTGGTACTCAATGCCAACCATCCGCTTGTGAAATTCGTGCTGGAACATAAGAAGTCAAAGTCCGTTCCGGTCATCTGCGAGCAGCTCTATGATCTGGCCAGAATTTCTCAGAGGCCGCTGTCTCAGGATGAGATGACGAAGTTCGTCAAGAGATCCAATGATATCATGATGCTGCTGACGAAGTAAAAATTGCCGCAGAGCATAGGTGCGAAAAACAACAAGAAATGAGGATTACATCCGACAGGCAGATTGAAAAATGTGCCTGCCGGATTTTTTTTGTTTTATACCTGCTCGAAGGATATATCCAGCTCCTTCAGACGGGCTTTCGTGTATTGATCCCAGGCCTCATCGACGGATCGGTCCATTGAAAAACTTTTCCTGGAAATGCCTGTGGTAAGAAAAAGGCCGTTCTGGTCGAATTTGAGGTTGAGACAAAGCCCGGGCGCATTTTCTGAATCAAAGACCAGGCTGTGCTTTGTGCAGAATTCGGGGACCGCTTCGGAAGGATAGTAAAAGACAAATTTAAATGCCAGGGGTGTATGTTTCCCGCGCACAATGGAAAAACAGAAGGGACGGATATCTTTCCAGGAAACAAAGACCGCCGGTCCATCCTCTGAAGGACCTGCTATGGAAGCATTTCGGTCCTGCATTTTCTGCGGGTTGGCAGTATTTCCGTCGGAGCGGACAGCAGCGGAATCTTCAAAGAACTGTTTATGATAGATACCGTCAATCCGAAAGGTGCAGAACGTAGTGACGGATCCGCTTGCCATGCGGTAGGAGTCCAGCATGGTGCCGGCAAGGAAACCTGCCATAAATTTTTTGACATCCAGAATTTTTGCAACAATCATATAGAACCTCCGGGGTACTGCCCAGATGAGCAAGGGTATAGGGAGAGAACAGTAACAAATATATCTTTTTGCATGCGTGTCTTCGCTATAGTATAGTTATAGCAGTCGCACAAGTTCGCATATCAGAGTGTGAGACGTACAAATGAAGTGTATGATACTGTATGAATTCTTCAGAAAGTATCGTAGCAGTCAGAAAGATATGCGTCAATGGATCGGAGGATGCAAGTGATGGAAAAAGTGCCTGGCAGGAAAAATCGCATACGGGCGGGTGAAATCGTATATCTGGCCGTATTTGCGGTGCTGCTGTTTTACACCTTTCTTACAACGACAATGTTCCAATATCAGGGATACTGGCCGGAAAATCTGGATCGGAAGCTCGGCATGATAGGCGCGATTGCTGTCGGAATCCAGATGCTGGAGACATATCTCAGGGCGGATACGCAGGAATTTTCCGAAAAAAGCAGAAAAAAACGTACCGCGGGGACCTTTATCTGCCTCTTTTTCATCAGCTGGACAATGGTATATTCCTGGCTGACATATCCGCAGGGAATGTTGTTTCCGATTGCAATGCTGATTGCAGGGTCGGCCTTTGTGAACTTTCGCAATGTTCTGAAGGTATATCTGTGCGTGGAAGTACCGATGACGGTCATTACGATTGCTGCGTCCTTAAGCGGAGTCATTGAGAATCTGACGTATCATCAGAAAAGTCACGGGTATACGACCCGGATGGCGTTCGGCTTCATCTATCCGACAGATTTTTGCGCACATCTGCTTTTTATCGCTTTGGCTCTGGTCTGGCTTCGCGGAAGGAAAATCACAATTCTGGAGATAGGCCTCATCGTGGTGGAGGCCGTAATCAGCTATGTCTTCTGTTACGCAAGAACAACGACTGCTCTTCTGGGACTGCTTCTGATTGGAATTGTGATACAGAAACTGCGCCGTAAAAAGGCGGAGAAAAAAAGCGGCAATGGCATTTGGCGGGGGCTTTCGTGGGTGTATTGTTTCTGGATTACACCGCTTGTGGCGGTCTTTTCTCTTGCAGGTTCCTACTTCTTCAGTACAGATTTCGGACTTTTAAATAAAATCAATGCCGTGATGACAGGACGACTGCGCTATGGTCAGATTGGAATACAGCGCTACGGAATCAGACCCTGGGGAACTTATGTGGAAATGCACGGAGCCGGAATGTCTTCGGAAAAGCCTGCCAACTACTTCTTCCTGGATAATTCCTATGTGGCAATTCTGGTGGAACTGGGCTTTATGGTTCTTCTTGGAATCGTTCTTCTGATGATCTTGTCCTTCCTTTCGGAATGGAAGAAGCGAAGCGCGATGCATATTTTGATCCTTACGATCATTATCCTCACCTGCATCATGGAGCAGCATCTGACGGAGCTGTGGTACAACCCGTTTCTGCTGTTTGCAGGCGAGGCTTGCAGAAGTGTGTTTGAACAGGATGATTTAAGGCAATCTAATCATTGATAGAATCGAATGCTCACAGGCAAAATATGTCCTCCGGACCCGAATCCAAAACGATTTTGAGGGCCGGAGGACATATTTTGCCTGTGAGCATGACAACATTATACGATTGTAACTTTTATGCAATCTGATACGGAATCGCATCCGTCAGATCAACGGTTCCGTCCGTTGTCCGGACACGGAGCATGTAAGTGATATTCTTATAATTCTGATACTTATACCACGGAACCTTGATCATATACGTTCCGTCATCCTGCTTGTTGAGGATCGGTTCTGTCAGTGTCAGCTGATTGGAATTTCGGCAATGGATGAAGGCATAGCTGAAAATGCTGCTGTCATCTACTTTATCGAGCCCCTTTACGGTGAACTGTACATAGTTGTTCTTTTCTACGTGTACCGAAACCTTCACCTTCGCCTCTTTAATCCGTTTCAGTTCGGAAGCTACATTTGTGTCAATGTCAGAAGCCTTCTGCATGAACTTGGAGTTCCGCTGCATCTCGGTATTTTCATCATGATAGCCATCACGCTCGGACAGAGTCTCGGTCTTTGAGAAAAGGTTTGTTCCGAGTCCGAGGCGGTTGCCGTCAATTTTGACCCCGAGGGCTGCCAGTGTTGTCGGAAAATCATCGAAAGTGGTGAATTTGCGGCGCTTGTTCGGCTGCTCGTTTTCGGCAGCGGAATTGATGTAGCAGGTATACACTTTCCTTGTGTAGTCCGTATCGACACCATCACAGAAATCCGCATCCATGGTCGGATGATCTCCGGAAATGACGATAGTTGTATTGTCATACCATGGCTGCTGCTGAATCCATTTGACGAATTCAGTTACCTGACGGGAAGAACAGTGAAATACATTGGCGTACTGATTTCCCTTGAATTCGTCGTCACACAGGTCACAGACATATCCGTCCGGAAAATGTGTATCAACTGTCAGCATTGTGAAGTTAAACGGTGTGGAAGTATCGCTTCCGAGCTGCGTCAGACGATCCTTCGCGAACTGGAACAGCTTCTCATCCTCAAAGCCCCACCAGACTCTGTAGCCCTGGGGAATCAGACCGTTATCCCTGGCATAGTCGTAATCCATCATTGTGTAATTTCCATGCTGTGTGAAATAAAGTCTGCGTCCGCCGAAGGTTGCGTTGGAACCCATCATAAGTGTCTGGGAATATCCCTGCTGCTGGAGTATATCACCAAGGGTTGTAATTCCCGGGAAGAAGACAGTCTGGGAACTCATTCCGTTTGTATCCAGCGGAATCTGAAGCGGAAGACCGGAAGTCTGCGCGAACATCGCTCCCATTGTCCAGGTTGCACCGGTCATAGCGTAGCCGCCGTTGAGCTTTGTGCTTTTTCCTGAAAAGTCCTCATTTTCCTGCGCAAGCTTTGTCAGTTCCGGAATGTAATCCTGCGGCATTCCGCCGCCGTCCTTTTTGTCCGTAAATGTAGCCTCCATGGACTCAAGGAAGATATAGATCAGATTCCGTTTCTTTTCCGGAAAAGTCATCTGTACTTTGGAAGGATCTGCATAATTATCTTCTATATAAGTAGAATCTTTTCCACGATTCTCGAGATAAGTGCCGACATCCAGTTTCTGCCATCCGTAGGTTCCGGCGGCTGCGGTCAGCACAAGGGCAGCGACAAAACCGGTGACGGCTATTTCACGGTAATGGCGCTTTTTGCGGAACAAAACAAGCAAAATGATAATCGCCGCCAGAACGATGATGGCGGGAAGAAAACCCTTCAGAAGATAATCTCCGATCATGTTATTGCCGGTGCCGGTAAGGGGAGATGTCAGCTGGAAGATGATTTCCGACATTTCCAGATTGCTCCAGTTGCTGAACGCCCATCGTTCACTTCCGATGATGAGAACCGCAATAAAAGCAAAGAGAGGAAATAATATGCTGAAGAGAATATTTATTTTGGAAGGTTTCTTCCTGTTACGGGAGCGGCGGGCCTTCCTTTCCTTATCCTTATGGGAGAAGGACCCATGCTTTTTTGAGGAGATGCGTTGCTGCTTCTCCGGAGTATCGGAGGAAGCACCCTGAGCCTCAGGGGATTCTTCTTCGGAATCTTCTGCAGATGAAACGGTTTGATCTGTATCGTCGGTGAAATGCTGTTTTGCTTCCGCAGTTTCCTTTGCGGAAGACCCTTTTTCGCTGTTTTTTTTCTTCATATATTTAGCCTATAAACTCCTTTTTCACATTGAGATTACAGAACGCCTGCATCGCATATCGGATGCTTCTCATGCACAGCGGCCCTTGTCCTCGTCAGTTTTCTTTTACTGTAAAAGAAAGCGAACCGTTTTTCAAGGAAAATGAAGAACAAAAAGTGATCAAAATATGAAAAAAATGTGAACAGCGAAAGAAAAGAAAGCTATTGACTTCTTACAGCGCGCGGCCGTATAATGACTAAGCGTGCCGATTGACACGCACGCATTTTTATGCGTAAAAACGAAAATAACAGCCGATTTGCCGCAGATGAGATAGAAAAGAGATTCCGGCACGCCCGGAACAGTTGATCTGCGGACAATGTAAAGGAGGAAAACGTAAGGAATGCCTACATTTAATCAGTTAGTAAGAAAAGGAAGACAGACTTCTGTAAAGAAGCCGAAGGCACCGGCACTTCAGAGATCTTTCAACTCTCTGAAAAATCATGCTGTTGCTGCAAAGTCCCCGCAGAAGCGTGGCGTCTGCACAGCTGTTAAGC
>CAYYEB010000046.1:0-1515 GCA_964470725.1 uncultured Lachnospiraceae bacterium
AAGGGCTTGCATTCATTAATAACCGGCGGAACTCGGACGCCCGGAACAATCAGGCCCTGATCTGCCCCCTTCTATAGTAAACATAATAAATAGTAATAAACAGTAATGATTATGAAGGATGCAGAAATGGATATGCCAAGAGAAATTGCCTTATTATACAGAAATATGACCGCGGAGCTGAACAGCCGCTTCTCCCGATTCGGAAGTTCCTATTCCCAGGTAGGAATTCTGAAAGCTCTTCACGATCATCAGAGAATGACACAGTCAGAGCTTTGCCATGAACTCGGACTCGACAAAAGCACCATTACAAAATCCCTGGGACATATGAGGGAGGAAGGGTTTATTACAAAGGAACGAAATCCTAAGGATATCCGTTCCTATCTTGTGGCCCTCACGGATAAGGGAGAGGATCTGGTAGAAAAAACGGCCTCCATCACCCGGGACTGGACAATGGAGGTCACAAAAGATATGACGGATATTGAGCGCGACGCCTTTATCCGGCTGCTCGAGAAAGCCTCTGCGCAGTCGAGGAAGATGGGAAGGGGGTGACGTATAAGTCTACGCACGGCTTCACCGTTTCACGGTTCCCGCCGTGCTAACCGTCATTCGGAAATCGCCCCGCTCACAGTCGTTCGCGTGGCTTTTTTCCTCATGTCGGTTGTCATTGCAAGTGTCTGAGTACTTGTGCCTGCAAGCAGTCACCGTACTCAGCCGTTTGCAACTGACTTATACGTTACATCCGAAAAATACCATAGGATATGAGGCTCATGATCGTCGCCGCAATGGCGATTCCCAGAAGGATTGCCAGGGAGGCTTTTTTCACATCAATTTTTAAAAGGGATGCAATGAGCGCTCCGGTCCAGCCTCCGGTTCCCGGAAGAGGAATGCCGACAAAGGCGACAAGTCCCCAGAATTCAGCCTTGGAAATACTGTCGCTTTTGCTCATCGCACGATTTTCCATCTTTGTAATGAGCTTTCCGAGATGTTTTGTCGGACGCAGCCAGTCAAAAATCTTATTGATAAAAAGCAGGATAAACGGAATCGGAATAATATTTCCGATCACCGAAAAAAGGATCGCCTGTCCGAGCGGCAGCCGCAGCATTCTTGCAAGCGGTATTCCGCCTCGAAGCTCCACTACCGGAAACATTGAAAGTATCATTACGGCCAGCTGCTTCGGCAGAAATCCCATATGCGCCGTATACCAGGTTACAAAAGCGTTCATAAACTCTCCTAATTTTTATGGAACCGTTCTGCACGCAGTACGGCTCATCTTCTCACTGTGAACTATCCCACTTATCTCCCTCGGAGTTTGATGTGGAAGCTTCCTGATTCACCACCAGAGCAGCTAGACATATTAAAACGCATACTGTATAAGCCTTACGTACATCTGCATTGCTTCGCAATTTTCATCAGGGCCTATACAGTAAAGCCTTATCCGAGCAGCTCTTTCAGAGCTTCTCCGAGCTTTTGCATTTCCTCATCTGTTCCGATCGTTATCCTGAGGTAATTGTCAAT
>CAYYEB010000046.1:1615-11012 GCA_964470725.1 uncultured Lachnospiraceae bacterium
CGAGCTTTTGCATTTCCTCATCTGTTCCGATCGTTATCCTGAGGTAATTGTCAATTCTGGGTTTGTCAAAATAACGGACAAAGATATTTTTGCTCTTGAGATATGCGAAAATTTCCTTTGCGGATTTTTCAGGATGCGTCACGAAGACAAAATTTGACAGCGATGGCTGAAACTCAAATCCCAGCTTTCTCAGCATCTCTTCCGATTTTTCCCTGGTTGCAATGATCTTTTTGCAGCTTTCATGGAAATATGCGGAATCTTCCACACAGGCCTTTCCGAGGACAATCGTCGGACGATTCATCGTATAGGAGTTAAAGCTGTATTTGACATCATTTAGATACTGAATCAGCCGTTCGTTTGCCATCGCATATCCGATGCGAAGTCCCGCAAGGCTGCGCGCCTTGGAAAATGTCTGTGTCACGACCAGATTGTCATATTTATGGATAAGAGGAAGCACACTTTTAGCGCCGAAATCCACATAGGCCTCATCCACAATGACGATGCTGTCCGGATTGCCCGCAATGATCTTTTCGATCTGTTCCGTCGGAAGCGCCTCCCCTGTCGGAGCATTCGGATTCGGAAATACGATTCCGCCATTCGGCTCAAGATAATCTTCAGGCACAATCCTGAAGTTTTCATCCAGAGGTTTTGTCACGTACGGAATTCTCAGAAGATCCGCCCAGACATCATAAAAGCTGTAGGTAATATCCGGGAAGAAAATCGGCTTCTTCGAATTAAAAAATGTCATAAAACACATGGCGAGCACATCATCGGAACCGACGCCGACAAATACTTCCCCGTCCTTTAATCCGTATTCCTTTGCAATCCCATGTACAAGATCAGAGGCCGTCGGATCCGGATAGAGCCGGAAATCCTCCGTCCTGATCTCCTTCATCGCTTCCGCCACATGTGGCGTCGGCGGATACGGATTTTCATTTGTATTGAGTTTAATTACATTTTTGGTCTTTGGCTGTTCTCCGGGTGTGTACGGAACCACTTTCCTGATATTTTCTTCCCAGCTCATCCGTTCTCCTTTTCAGTTACCGCTATGCGCACCGGCAAGGCATATCCCCCGGCGCTCAAAATGGTTTGTTTTACTTTTTTTACAGCTGATACTTCCGTGCCAGTCTTTCAAATCCCGGAAGGGAATTCTTTACTGTCTCATAGGACACACAATACGCAAGACGCACCCATCCGGCACATCCGAAACTTCTTCCCTGTACCAGAATAATATGCTCCTCATCCTTTGCCGTCTGAATAAACTCTCTTTCATCCTCCGTCGGGGACTTAATCCACAGATAGAAGGCTCCGTCCGGAGAAGCACATTCATATCCGTCTTCCATCAGGGCCTCATAAAGTTCGTCCCTGTTCTTCCGGTAAAATTCCACATCCGCCTTTACATCCTGGCATCTCGCCACCACAAGCTGCATAAGCGACGGTGCATTGACATAACCGAGAATCCGGTTCGCCACATTTGCCGCGGAAATCACATCTTCCGCATCCGCAAGCGTATTCGGGAGCACAAGATATCCGATTCGCTCTCCCGGAAGTGAAAGAGACTTGCTGTAGGATGATCCGACAACCGTGTTCGGATAATAGCCCGCAATCCACGGAACTGTCACACTTCCATAGACGATTTCACGATAGGGCTCATCGGAAATCAGGTAGATATCCGTTCCGTATTCCTGTTCTTTTTCACTTAAGATCTGAGCAATCTCCACGATCACTTCTTCCGGATAGACCGCACCTGTCGGATTATTCGGAGAATTGACGATCAGAGCCTTGGTCTTTGCGGTGATATTCTTCCGCAGGGCATTGAAATCCGGATAAAAGTTCTCCGGATCCGTTGCCGACTCTACCAGAATCCCATCATAGTTTCCGACATAGGATTTATATTCGCTGAAATAAGGTGTAAACGTGATCACCTCATCACCGGGATTTACCAGGGTCTTTAAAATCACATTCAGGGCCCCGCCTGCGCCCACGGTCATAATGATATTTTCTGCGGTATAATCCGTATGAAAATTTTCATTTAAGTGATCCGCCACCGCGGTCCTCACCTCTTCAAATCCGGAGTTGCTCATATAACCGTGCACCTTGACCGGATCCTCGTGTTTTATGATATCAATAATTGCGTCCTCAACTTCCTGAGGCGCCGGAACATTCGGATTTCCCAGGGAAAAATCATATACATGATCAGCGCCGTACTTTGCCGCCATCTGCTTTCCCTCTTCAAACATCGCGCGAATCGCGGAACTGTTCTGCACAAACCCTTTCATTTTTTCAGAAATCATATTAAGTCCTCTCAACTTTCATAGAGTGTGAGGCAGCAAAACTATCCTCCGGACGCGAATCAAAAACGATTTTGAGCGCCGGAGGATATGTTTTGCTGTCTCACATGACAACTTATGGACGCTCATCTGAAAAAGGGGATGTCCCTCCGGATCCGGAACGTCCCCTTATCTCATCATTCCACAATCAGTTTTTTGAATTTCTTCTTGCCCCTCTGGACAACGGTCTCGCCCTTTGCAATTTCAGACTTATCGAACTTTGCAAAGAGATCCGTTATCTTCTGATCGTTCACCTTTACACCGCCCTGCTGGATCGCACGACGTGCATCTCCGTTGGATGTGGCAAATCCTGTCTTTACCAGAATCTGGATAATCCCGATCTGATCGTCCGTAAAATCACCATCGTGAAGTGTCGTTGTCGGGATCTCAGCGCTGGCGCCTCCTGCAAAGAGAGCCTTGGCCGCAGCTTCCGCCTTCTCCTCCTCTTCTTCTCCGTGCACCAGGACAGTCAGATCATGAGCCAGCATTTCCTTTGCAACATTCAGCTGCTCACCCTTCCAGTCCTTCATCTCATCGAGTTCTTCGAGCGGACGGAATGTCATCATACGCAGGAATTTCAGAACATCGGCATCATCCACATTTCTCCAGTACTGATAGAATTCATACGGAGATGTCTTATTCGGATCGAGCCAGACTGCTCCGCCTGCCGTCTTCCCCATCTTTGTGCCGTCATGCTTTAAGAGAAGATTGATCGTCATTGCAGACGCATCCTTGTGCAGCTTCTTGCGAATCAGATCCGTGCCTGCAAGCATATTGGACCACTGATCATCTCCTCCGAACTCCAGGTTGCAGCCGTATTTCTTATAGAGCATCAGAAAATCATAGGCCTGCATCAGCATATAGGAAAATTCAAAGAAGGTAAGCCCCTTCTCCATACGATTCACATAGCATCTTGCCCGAAGCATATCATTGACGGAAAAACAGGATCCGATGTCTCTCATAAACTCCAGAAAATTCAGATCTCTGAGCCAATCCGCATTATTAACGATCTGTGCCTTGTCCGGACCGAACTCGATAAAACGGCTCATCTGCTTCTTAAAACATGCCACATTGTGGTCGATCGTCTCCACCGTCATCATTTTCCGCATATCGGTTCTCCCGGACGGGTCTCCGATCATTGCGGTTCCGCCTCCAATCAGCGCAATCGGCTTATTTCCGGCCATCTGCAGACGCTTCATCAGAAGTAATGCCATAAAATGTCCGACATGAAGGCTGTCCGCCGTCGGATCAAATCCGATATAAAAGACAGCTTTTCCGTTATTTACCAGATCCCGAATTGTATCCTCATCCGTTACCTGCGCGATCAGTCCTCTCGCTACAAGTTCCTCATAAATCTCCATCGATCTTCTTCCTCCGTTTCAATGCATTTCAGTATACTTCATCGCGTTAAAGTGTGCAATATGATGATATCAGGGTCAAAAGGTAATATTCCTTAAGTCAGATAGGAAAACGGCTTCTCATCATGAATAAAATGCATCAGCTGAAATGCGCAATTTCCGGCCACCCGTTCCTCCTTCAGGATTCTTCTGGCCTCTGTCCGATCTGCAAGCACCACCTGTATTTCCTCGGAATCCTCCAGATGCTGTTTTTTCAGTTCATCATCCGCGTAACCGTACACCAATGCACAGCACTCATCGGTCATGCCGTCAGACATATAATACGGACGTTCATACATCGGATCCACATCCAGGACCTTAAGTGTCAGGCCCGTTTCTTCCCAGACCTCACGTACAGCCGCATCCCGATAGGATTCTCCCTCTTCCACAAGGCCCGCCGGAAATTCGTACACATAATTTCCAATAGGCCAGCGGAATTGCCGGATCAAAAGGACCTTATCCTGCTTCGGCCCGCACAGTACATACATGGCCACTCCGTCAGCCTTTGTTTTCTGACGGATAATTTCAAGGCCGCTCGCATCGTTTGCTCTTGACGCAAGGAAATATTTTCCGGGCTTTCCCGTCTTTTTCACCGTGGAAAGCTCATAATAATTCAGAAAACGATTGTGCGTAACCTGATGTATTTCCTTTATTTCTCCCATCGAGTTATCCTCCCTCATTCAAAAACAAAAAGCGCAGACATCATTTTCAGTAAATGATCACGGCTTCTCCTTTTTCCACATTGGCATAGATTTTGCCCATGATGTCCTCAGGGCAGTTGACGCATCCGTGCGAACCGTTGTTTAAGTAAATCGATCCTCCGAACTCATCACGCCACGGGGCATCGTGAAGACCTTCCCCGCCGTTAAACGGAACCCAGTAATTGACCGGAGACGCATATCCCTGCACATCCAAAGATCCGAGCGTTACCTTTTTGTACTTTCCTTTAATCGCATAGCAGCCTTTATATGTCTCGCGGTTTCTTCCTTTTTCATCCGGATTCGGGTTCCCGGTTACGACATCCGTATCCACGACGATTTCACCGTTTTTGTGAACCCACAGGTGCTGATCATCCAGGCTGACCTCCACGTAAGTATCTCCAAGGCCCATATTTTCCATCGAATTGCCCTTGTGATACCACTTAGGGTCGTGATTGGAATTGTCTCCGGCCTTGATGTTGGCGATCAGATCCTTGGCCGTTCCCTCTTCGTTCAGTTCAAACCCGTAATCACCTTCATACCAGGTTTTGATTGTCTTTCCGCTTTCCGTCTTAAAATGGAACGAATTATTGTATGTATCGTAGGTTTCCCGCCAGTTCGCCATAAGATCCGCTACTTTCGCATAGGAAACGGTCACGGTCTTTCCGTCATCGGAAAGAAGGTTCGAAATTTCCTTTGCGGAAAGTGATACTGTCTTTGCCGGAAAATTATAGGAAATGCCCGCCGACCTCAGGTAGCCGTTCCACTGATTCATTCTGGTGATCAGATTTTCGCTTGTGCTGTAGACCTGAGGATGCGCCTGTGCTGCGGAAATATTCACTGCCCTCTGATAGTTTCCGACTGCAGCAGAAATGAGAGATGCGGCGGCATTCACATCAAATGTCGATCCGATCGTCTCCTTCCGAATCTCATACTGTCCGTCGCCCGTCTTTGACAGCGATGCATCGACAGGTTTGATCATATTTCCGCTTTGCAAAATGCTGAGTGCGGAGATATCGTCTTTCAGACGATTCTCATCATAAGAAGCACCGATATTGGCCGTATACTTCTTTTTGTGAAGCCCTCCTGTCATCCAGGTAAACGGATTCTGCTTCCGCAGCGCTTTCTTCAGCCCCGCTGTATCCGTCACCTTTACATGGAGAGCGGAATCGATCAGATCCTCTTCCACATTTCCGTCTGCGGTAATCTTCAGTGAATAGTTTTTACTCTGCTGTTCCATTTTCCTGGCAGCGCCCTTCACTGAAAGTCCGCTCACATTGACCCCGTTTACGGTCGTTTTATTCTGGAAATGGAACACGTGATAGAAACAGCTTCCAAGAAAGATCACAAAAACCGCCATTATGGCCAGAATAATCAGTCTTTGCGTGTATACGCGTTTCTGCCGTCTTTCCGTCTGATTCTCCGGAGAAGATTTTGTCAGAATTTTGCCGGCTTTTATCAGATTCTGTGTCCAGTTTTTTCCATCACTGAAGCTCTTGCTTTTTCTTCTGTGATTCCCCTGTGCAGTTCTTTTCTTTGAAGTCTGGGAGGCCCGGTTATTTTTTGTTGTTTTTACCGCTTCGCTTGGTATTCTCCGGACAGTTGTCTGAAGTCCCGGTCTGCGGCTTTTCTTTTCTTCCATAAAAACCTTCTGATAAGCTCTCTGCACCCCGAATCAGAATGCATTTCCAAACTGATTTTCCTGCTGCATTTCCATCTTCTGCTTTAATGCTCCGTAAAGAGCGGCGTTTGTGAGATCTTCATAGGGTCTCACGTAGAAAAATCCCAAAATTCCCAGTGTGCAGGCACTTAAGATATTCCATCCGAGAAATGAGAGATCCAACACAAAAGTATTCCACTTTTCCCCATACATCATGCGTCTTGAAAGCTCAAACGCCTCCCTCGTCGGCATATCCGGATGCTCCGCCAGAATATAAGGGATCATCCGGTACTCATAACTTTTGACAATACCGGGAATCACAAACAAAAGTCCCCATAAAAATGTATAAAGATTTTTCAGAAACTGCGTCTTCACGATATTCAGGTAATCCGAATTAAATCCCGCGCTCAGCGCTCCAAGTCCCGTCGGGCGGAAAATGTCCTGTCTGTAGTAATTCTTGCAGCTGACTTCCAGCGGTCCGAACAGAAAAATGCTCAGCGCGATTCCCGCAATCAGAATCGTAACGAATACGATTCCCGCAATTGCCAATATCGGAAATACAGCAAAGGATGAGCTGAACTCATCTCCGCCCATACCGTATCTTCCGGATCTCATCGCAAACGAGGATGAAGCTCCGTTTCCGGACGCCGCTATTCCTGCACTTCCCACGGCGATCCCCAGAATCAGACTCACCAGCACGCTTCTCCAGTAAGAACCGTGCAGTGCTGTTCTTGCCATTTCCTTAAGTCTTGCTCTGCTCCAATTCATAAGAAAGTTCTCCTATATATTTCTTGTCTTTTTACAGCTATCGCATTGTAATCAATTTGATTTTCTACTTTAGCACAATCCTGATTTAATTACAAATCCCTTCTATCTATACCATAACCGCCAGTACTCTGCAACATTCCGTGCCTTGCGCAAAGGATGGAAAGGAAGTATGATGAATCAAAGCATAGATCTATCCTATGCGGAAACAAAGGAGAGTATATAATTATGAAAAGAAAACTCATTGCCATGGCACTTTGCACCGCCTTCGTGCTTGCCGGATGCGGCAATACAAATACAACGTCTTCCACAACTTCTGTCCCTGAAGCGGAAAGTGCAGCATCTTCTGCTGCCGTATCCTCTTCCGCCGGCACTGACAGTTCTGATTCTTCACCAGCTTCGTCTGCAGCGGAAGCCACTGAAAGCAGCGCGCAATCCGGTACATCCGGAGACGGTGCCTATGATTCCGCTCCGGCCACAGACCAGAAGGCCAATGGAGATGACTACTCCGCATTCTTAAATATGCCTGACTATAAGGGATATCAGTTCAATGCGCCAGATGATGCGGCTGCCAAAAAGGGCAATATCGTCAATATTGATTATACCGGTACCATTAACGGAACAGCCTTTGACGGCGGTACCGGCACAAATTATGATCTGACGCTTGGATCCGGACAGTTTATCGCCGGTTTCGAAGATCAGCTTATCGGACACAAAAAGGGCGATGTGGTGGATGTCGTTGTCACATTTCCGAAAAACTACGGAGTAGATTCTCTGAACGGTAAGGAAGCCCATTTCAGGACAACGATCAATCAGGTAAAGTATTACACGAAAGACACTGCCTTTACGGATCTTCGCAATAAAACATCTGTGAAATCCTATCCTCAGGATCTTCTTGACAAATGGATGACCGTATATAAGTCCTACTACGAAAGTGCTGCAAAATCACAAAATCAGGATGTTGACACCTTTATGAAGTCTATCGGTGTGACAGATGACATGCTCCAGACGAATTCAAAGAATTCCGCCAAGACGGAAATGATTGCACGGACGATTGCCGCAAAGGAAGGAATCACAAAGGACAGCGCGGAATACAAAAAGGCTGCTCAGTCCATCACCCTCGCCAACGGGCAGACCGTAACGGAAAGCACTGCTTCTTCCTATGGCTACACCTCCGCGGAAATCGAATCCAGCATTTATTACAATATTGCCACGGACATGATTGAAAAATACCAGGCCAAGGCCTGATTATCCGACTCCTCCAGAGTTTGTTGTTCTGCCCGAAATCAGGTAAATCGGATTTCGGGCAATCATCATGTGCTTTGTCCCGACCTTTCTTGAAACAGACGCCTGTATCTGCGTAATCTCCGTATCCATTCCCATACTTTCCATGGCATTTACCGCTTCTGTGACGGTTTCCAGAGTCACGGCAGTTGCCGCAATCCGTACCTGCGGATTTCTGGAATGTACAATCTCAACAAGATCCTTCATGCTGCCAGAACTGCCTCCGATAAATACGGCATCAGGTGCCGGAAGATGCGCCAGTGCCGGCGGTGCTGCCCCGAGAATCGGGATAATGTTGCCGAGCCCGAATTTTTCCGCATTTGCCCTGATCAGGCGGATCCCTTCTTCTTTCTTTTCTATTGCATACACATGTCCATATGGAGCTGCCAGTGCGCACTCCACCGATACGGAACCCGTTCCGGCCCCGATATCATAAATAACATCATCCTCTGCAAGCATCATATGGCTGATCACAAGCGCCCGGATTTCACTCTTTGTCATCGGAATATTTTCACTTCGGATAAATTCCTCGTCGCGAATTCCGAATTGACGAATTCCTGTGCATTTCTCCCTTGTCACAATCAGGACAGACCCCGCAGGATATGTTCCCTGTGCTCCCTCACTGACGGTAGGCCACAGAATATGTTCCGAGGTGAGTCCCGGATTTTCCACAACACAGACCTTAAGGTCCGTCTCTCCGGCCGTCCTCAGCATCTTCAGCAGCAATTCTATCTTTCCCTTTGTAAATGCAAAAACCGTTCCATGCTTTCGCACCGCCGGTACCAGTCCCTCATCCGAATGATCTATGTCCAGTATGGCCGCATGATCGGCGGAAATCCCGGTAATTGCCGAAAGATAGGAAGCCTTGGAAATCCCCGGAACCACAACGGGATTCAGATCATAAAACATCTTCTTCAGAGAAAAGGCAGAATACCGTCCTCCGGGTTCTCCCTCCGCCAGTAGTGAAACAACCTGTTGGGAGGATTCCCCGAGCTCCTGCATCACCTGTTTCCGGTCTGAAAGAAATACTTTCTGATGCTCTCCGGAAATGTCATCAAAAGAATGGATAAGACTTTCCGGACCGATCCACATTCCCGACGCTTTCAGTGCCGCATATGCCTGACGGGTCAGAAATGCCGAATTGCCCATTCCGCAGTCCACAATCATGATCAGTTTTTGTGATACTGCGCTGTTTTGTTCATCTGTCTCCATCCGTATTTTCCTCCTTCACTTATCTATGGTCACTGTGCATGTCTTCTATCC
>CAYYEB010000047.1:0-10935 GCA_964470725.1 uncultured Lachnospiraceae bacterium
TCTGAATCCAGGAAAATAATCCGTTCCTTTAACAGTCTGGAATAAATATCATAGCTCCGCTCACCCTGCGCCGTCTGTTCGATGACGTAAGGAACCAGTGCATTTTTGATCAAGCTCAAACCTCCTTGGCGTTGTCGGCAATCACTGTGACTGCTTCCTGTACTGCCAGATCCTTCTTCATCTGTTCTCTCTCATAGTCGCCTACGGACTTCTTGAGATCCTCAAACTTCATCTTGTACTGATCAGCGATCTTCTGAATTTCTTCATCGACCTTCTCATCAGAAATTTCAATATTTTCAGCCTTTGCAACAGCTTCAAGTACAAGTCTTGTCTGAATCTGCTTCAGAGCGCCCGGTCTCATATCTTCCTTCAGCTTCTTCTCGTCTGTACCCTGATACTGCAGATACATCTCGATCGGAATACCCTGAGAACGAAGATTCTGAGCGAACTCCTGGTAGCTCTGATCCGTCTGTGCATCGACCATAGCATCCGGAATATCCATCTCAGAAGACTCAATCAGCTTATCAACTGCCTGATTTTCCTTCTCAGTCTTAGCTGCATCTTCCTTCTGCTTTGTCAGCTTCTTGCGGACATCTTCCTTGTAATCAGCCAGTGTATCGAACTCGGAAACATCCTGAGCGAACTCATCATTGATTTCCGGAAGTTCCTTCTTCTGGATCTTATGTACTGTGCACTTGAAGACAGCTTCCTTGCCTGCAAGATCTTCTGCGTGATACTTCTCCGGGAATGTCACCTTGACATCCTTCTCCTCATCGATCTTTGCGCCGACAAGCTGTTCCTCGAAGCCCGGAATGAAGGTATTGGATCCGATTACCAGAGTCTGGTTCTCAGCCGTACCGCCTTCAAACTGGTCATCACCGACAAATCCGGCATAATCAAGAACAACTGTATCTCCATCTTCCACCGGACGGTCTGTCACATCCACAAGGCGGGAATTCTTCTCCTGCTCCTTCTGGATTTCCTTATCCACATCTTCGTCAGTGACGTTGATTTCCTGCTTCTTGACTTCGATGCCCTTGTATTCGCCAAGCTTCACTTCCGGACGGACAGCTACTTCAGCCGTATAGATGAAGTCCTTGCCCTTTTCCATCTGTGTCACATCAAAAGTCGGACGGGAAACGAATTCCAGCTTTGTGCTTTCCGCTTCTTCGCCATATGTATTATTGATGCAGATATTTGCTGCATCTTCATAGAACACTTCCGGTCCGTACATCTTCTCAATCAGCTGCTGAGGAGCATGTCCCTTTCTGAATCCCGGAAGAGTGATGTTCTTCTTCTGTCTCTTGTAAGCCTGAGTGCGGGCCTTATCAAAATCAGCTGCCGGAACTGTGACAGTGATCTTTACCATATTGTGCTCTAATTTTTCTACCTGGTTGCTCATGATTCCTCCTAAAAATAAACGGACACTCATCCGTTTTAGCAAACTTCTGACAGTATACCACAGGAATTTATCCCTGAAAAGGATTTTTTATCAGTAAATAAAAGTTCAGAAATCACGGGATTCAAATTATGGCCTGTTACTCCGGGACGCTCCCGCTCGCTCGTTCTCGCAGCGGCTCTAAATTCATGCTGCGCATTCATTAATAGCCGGCGGAACTCGGACGCCCGGAGTAATCAGGCCATAATCCGAATCCCTGTACTGTACGAAAACGAACGATAAATTATAAGGTTATCTGAAATACGATATCCTTCCGGATTGCCTCTGCCGCATCCTCATCCAGGAGTTCTTCGATGAGTTTGAGTGCAAACGGGATTGCCGTCCCGGCGCCACGGCTGGTAATGATATTGCCATCTTTTACAACTTCCTGATCCAGAACAATTTCCGCACCTGTCAGCTGATCTTCACAGCCCGGATAGCAGGTTGCCTTTTTCCCCTTCAGAAGTCCGTATTTTCCAAGTACTGTAGGAGCCGCACAAATAGCCGCAATCTTCTTTCCCTCTTTATTGAACTTCAGAAGGATCTTCTTTACCTTCTCATTTTCTCCAAGGTAAGTAGTTCCTGGCTGCCCTCCGGGAAGAACAATCATATCGGCATCCTCAAAGACGGCCTTGCCGAGTTCCTGATCGGCCTTTACCTGAATCCGGCTGCGTCCGATGATCTTCTTTGTCTCCATAATGGAAACTGTTTCCACTTCAATCTTTGCCCGACGCAGAAGATCCACTACCGTGAGGCCTTCCACCTCTTCAAATCCGTCAGCCAAAAGTACAATTGCCTTGCTCATTGCCTTTATCCTCCCGGTCTATTGTAAATTTATCTCTGTCAACTTATCAAGTATACAGCACCAGTTTCGTCCATGCAAACCCTATGCAGATCAATTGCTCATATTTGTTCTTACTATTCAGTAACAGGTCATAATCTGAGTCCCGTAAGCCATAAGCCGTCTCTGTCTAGAAAGCACTTCTTATAAAACATTCCCCGGTCCGAATCCTCCCGGCAGCAGTTCCTTGAGCCTCCAGATCCGGCAATGTTCCGCGCCTGTTCCGAGAATAATCCGAAATTCTTCCGGATCGCAGAACTCTTCCATCACCTGCCGGCAGACGCCGCAGGGTGTGCAGTTGTCCTCCGCCATCCTGTTCTTTCCTCCTACAATCGCAATGGCCGTAAATTCGCGCTCGCCTTCGCTGATCGCCTTAAAGAATGCGGTTCTCTCTGCACAATTCGTAGGAGTAAATGCGGCATTCTCAATATTGCATCCTGTATAGATCTTACCGTTTTTCGTCAGAAGGGCAGCTCCCACCGCATAGTGAGAATACGGAATGTAGGAATACTGCAGCATCTGTGACGCCCGGTTCATCAGTTCCGAAATTTGTTCCTGCGTAAGATTTTTCATATTTCCTGTGCCTTGACGAGCTTTACAATCCGGCTTGTTCCAAGTCTTGTCGCACCAAGTTCGATGAATTTCTCCGCATCTTCAAGAGAACTGATTCCGCCGGCGGCCTTCACCTGCAGCTTGCCCTGTGCATGCTCCTTTAAAAGTTTTACATCCGCAAATGTCGCGCCTCCCGTTGAGAAGCCTGTGGACGTCTTAATAAAGTCGGCGCCTGCCTTTTCGCAGAGCTCACACATTTTTATCTTTTCCTCATCGGTTAAAAGGCAGGCTTCAATGATCACCTTCAGGATATGATCACCGGCAGCCTCCTTCAGCTGGCGGATTTCATTTTCCACGGCATCGTATTTTTTATCCTTCAGCCATCCGATGTTGATTACCATATCAATTTCGGAAGCCCCGTTTTCCAGTGCTTCTTTAGCCTCAAAGAGCTTTGTCCCTGTCGTTGTATTGCCGTTCGGGAAGCCAATGACGGTCGCAACCGGGCATTTTCCGCCTACATATGCGACTGCATCTTTTACATAGCACGGCGGAATCATAATTGAAGCGCAGTGATATTTCACCGCATCATCGCAGATCTGTCTGATCTCTTCCCAGGTTGCCGTCTGTTTGAGCAATGTATGGTCACAATAGCTTAAAATTTCTTCATTTGTCATAGTTTTTTCTCCCTTATGCAAGCTCGAGAGCAATCTCCATCATGTCATGAAAGCTTGTCTGCCGTTCATCCGATGATAAGCTCTCTCCCGTAAGGGAATCATCAGAGATAGTCAGCACCGCAAGTGCATTCTTTTTGCTGCGTGCAGCCTCCATATAAAGGGCCGCAGCCTCCATTTCCACGCATAGGACTCCCATCTTCATCCATGGCTCATTTGCCTTTGGATCCGCATCATAAAACGGATCTGAAGAAAGAATATTTCCGACAATATAGTGTTTCTTCTGCTCTTCCGCCACTTTCACTGCCTTATGCAAAAGATTCCAGCTTGCTATCGGCGCAAAGTTTCCGTTCAGATGGAACTGGTTCTGCCATGCGGAATTGGTGCATGCCCCTTCTGCAAAAACTACATCGCGCACATGGCAGAGAGGGCTCATGCTGCCTGCGGATCCGACACGGATAATATTGTCCACTCCGTAATAGTTGAACAATTCGTGGGAATAAATTCCGATCGAAGGCATTCCCATGCCTCCTCCCATCACGGAAACCTCTTTTCCGTGATATGTCCCCGTAAAGCCGAGCATGTTCCGGACATTTGTCACTTCACGGAAATGTTCAAGATAATGTTCCGCAATATATTTTGCCCGAAGCGGATCCCCCGGCATCAGGACAGTTTTCGCAAAATCTCCCTCTTTCGCATTAATGTGAGGGGTCGGTACGTTTGCCACTGTTATTTCCTCCCTTATGTTTCTATAAGCTGCCGTCATTTCTGATCAGTTCCCGGATTGCCTCTATTCCCGTCCGAATTGCCAGATCCGTATCATGGGCCACCGGGTTATCAAGTCCCGCCGCTTCCCGTTCCTGATTGGCCATCACCAGAAATACCGAACCGCAGCGCACTTTGAGATACTGCGCCACAATAAAAAGCGCCGCCGATTCCATCTCCGAGGCAAGGCAGCCCATTTTCTTCCAGGCCTCCCATTTGTTCTGCAGCTCATAGCTTACCGGCATATCCTCCGGATCATGCTGTCCGTAAAAGGAGTCCTTGCACTGCACCACTCCGACATAGGCGTGACTTGAAGTCTCCTTCAGCGTCTTCTTCGACGCAAGCCGCAGGGCATCCAGCACCTCAATATCGGCAACAGCGGGATATTCAATCGGAGCAAACTCACGGCTTGTTCCTTCCATCCGGACCGCACCGCTTGCAATCACAAGATCTCCGCCTTTTATCTCCAGCTGCATTGCTCCGCAGGTGCCGACGCGCACGAAAGTAGTCGCCCCGACCTTGCTCCTCCCATTTGTTCTGCAGCTCATAGCTTACCGGCATATCCTCCGGATCATGCTGTCCGTAAAAGGAGTCCTTGCACTGCACCACTCCGACATAGGCGTGACTTGAAGTCTCCTTCAGCGTCTTCTTCGACGCAAGCCGCAGGGCATCCAGCACCTCAATATCGGCAACAGCGGGATATTCAATCGGAGCAAACTCACGGCTTGTTCCTTCCATCCGGACCGCACCGCTTGCAATCACAAGATCTCCGCCTTTTATCTCCAGCTGCATTGCTCCGCAGGTGCCGACGCGCACGAAAGTAGTCGCCCCGACCTTGCTCAGTTCCATCATCGCAATCGCCGCGGACGGCCCGCCGATTCCGGTCGATGTGACGGAAACAGGAACGCCCTCAAGCGTTCCTGTGTATGTCACAAACTCTCTGCTGTCAGCTATTTTTTCCGGATTGTCAAAGTACCGGGCAATCTTTTCACATCTCTTCGGATCGCCCGGAAGCAGTACATATTTTCCGACCTCACCCTTTGCCACCTGAATGTGGTACTGGCGATTCGGATCCTCCGAATAATGCATATGTCTTACCTCGATCCCTTTTCATATGGGACTCCGTTTGCCTTCGGCGCCGTCGCACGTCCGACAAAGAGAATCAGCACGATAATTGTCGCAATATACGGAAGCATCGATACAATTTCCACCGGAATGATCTTATCTCCCATAATAACTGTCAGTGCCGTAAAGAATCCAAACAGAAGGCAGGCCAGATATCCGCCGTGCGGCGTCCATTTTCCGAAGATAATAGCCGCAATCGCGATAAAGCCCTGGCCGCTGATGGAAGTCGGTGAAAACTGACTGACAACGTTCAGTGTCATGGACGCCCCGCCAAGTCCGGCAAGAAATCCGGATGCGATCACGCTCAGGTAACGGACCTTATAGACATTGATGCCGAGCGTATCCGCTGCCGCCGGATGTTCCCCGACTGCACGGATATGCAGTCCCCAGGTTGTATGGTAAAAGATATACCACATACCGATCGCCACAAGAAATGCGATGATCGTCGCCCAGCTGACATTGAGATTCGCCGCAGCCCCCTTCAGGAAATTCGAGGGAAAGAGTGTTGGAAGCTTATGCGGCACCGGCTGCGACTGGGTTGCACCATCGTAAAACAGACGGCAAAGGAACAGTGCTGCTCCCGGTCCGACCAGATTCATGGCGATACCTGTTACAGTCTGGTCCGCTTTGCATGTCACAGAAGCAAATGCATGAATGAGTCCGAAAAATGCGCCCGCAAGTCCGCCGCACAAAAAGCCAAGCCACGGATTGCCTGTTCTCTGACCGACGAAAGCACCGAAAAATGCCCCGATTGTCATCATGCCTTCAATTCCGATATTGACAACGCCGGAAACCTCGGAAATGACGCTCCCCTGTCCGGCAAGAGCAAGAGGCGTGGAATACATAAGTGTGATGCCGATTGCTACTAAAATATTATTTAACATCTCCTGCTCCTTTCTGTTTCTCATTTACCGCTGCCTGCGGGGCGACTTTTTTCACGTGCTTATCCAGAAAATGCGGAATCACAACAGAAAGGGCCACCAGGAACACGATGACGCCGATGACGATATTGATAATTTCCGTCGGTGCACCAAGTTCTGACTGAAGTCCGGAGCCTCCATAGAGGAGTCCTCCGAAAAGAAGTCCTGCAAAGAGACAGCCGATCGGGGAAGACTGCGCGATAAAAGCAACCGACAGACCATTGAAACCGACATTTTCCGTTGCGGAAAGCGTATTCAGAAGATGGGGCTGCTGACCTGTGATATAAAAGGCCGCGCCAAGTCCGCACAGAGCTCCGGAAATCATCATTGAATGAATAATATTTTTCCCGACGTCAATTCCCGTATAACGAGCCGCATCGATATTTGATCCGACTGCACGGAGTTCATAGCCCTTTTTTGTTCTGTTTAAGAGCCAGGTCACGAAAATCGCCACAAATACAGCAACGATGAAGCCAGCATTCAGATCGTTTCTTCCGAGGAACTGCCTCAGAAAATCATGGTCCTTCAGAAAGGCAATGCCCGCCTCTGATCTCTTCCAATGATAAAAGAGCATCGTATAGGAAGATTCACGCACCGGATAGCTTCCCATCGAGTTCGGTTTGTGATAGAAATCCGTATTGGTGAACCAGTTGTTAAAGTACAGCGCAATCCAGTTCAGCATGATACTCGTGATAACTTCATGAATTCCGATCTTCGCCTTCAGAAATCCGACGATTCCGGCATACAGAGCAGATGCCAGAACTGCCGCCAGAACCGTTGCCACAATCTGAATCGGAGCCGGCATGTCGAGAACGGCACCTACCGCCACGGCCGCCACGCATCCCACCATATACTGACCCTCGGCGCCGATGTTAAAAAGACCTGTCTTAATCGCAAAGGCAACACCAAGTCCGGTAAAAATGATCGGAGTGGACCGTACGAATACAGCTCCCACATCTCTCGGGGACCCCACCATGCTGTCGATCAGAACCGCAACGGACTGAAACGGCGGGAAGCCGGCCGCCGCCAGTACCACCATGGCCACCAGAAATCCGAGAATAATCGCGATTACCGTCAGCACAAACGGATTTTTCAAAAACCTTCGTCCCTTACTTTCCATTATAGGTACCTCCTGCCATCAGAAGTCCGAGGGTTCTGTTATCCACAGTTCCCTGCTCAAAAATGTGCTGAATATGTCCGTCATACATAACGGCGATCCGGTCGGATACGTTCATCACCTCATCCAGTTCATAGGAAATGAGCAGAACCGCCACACCCTTGTCACGTTCTTTAATTAACGTCTTATGCACCGTTTCAATCGCTCCGACGTCAAGTCCGCGCGTCGGCTGAATTGCGATCAGAAGCTTCGGATCATTCGCAATCTCACGTCCGATAATGACCTTCTGCTGATTTCCTCCGGACAGTCCGCCTGCCCGCCTTGGCCCGCAGTCATCCGGACGAATATCATACTGAAGTATCAGACCCTCCGTAAAGCTCATCATTTTTTTACGATCAATGGTAAGACCCGGATCAAATTCTTTATCTCTGTACTTTTCCAGAATCGCATTTTCATATACGGAAAAGTTCAGGATCAGTCCATCCTTCTGACGATCTTCCGGAATGATGGACATTCCCTGGTCGATGCCAAAGCGGGGCGTCTTGTTCTGAATCTCCACACCATTGACCTTAATGGTGCCCTTTGTGGCCGGAATCAGATTGTTGACAGCCTGCATGAGTTCTTTTTGTCCGTTTCCGTCAATTCCGGCAATTCCGACAATTTCACCCGCACGAACCTGGAGATTAAAGTCCTTAACCGCATCGAGTTTCTGATCATTTTTCGCATAGAGACCATTGATATCAAGAACGACCTTGCCCGGCTTCGACTTTGTCTTCTCCACCACAAGCTGTACTGCATGACCGACCATTTTTTCCGCGAGTTCGTCTTCCGATACCCCCTTCACCGGAACCGTATCAATATAGCGGCCGCGGCGGATAATCGTGCAGACGTCGGAAGAGGCCTGTATTTCCTTAAGTTTATGGGTAATAATGATGATGGTTTTTCCGTCTTTTACGAGAGCCTTCATGATCTTGATCAGCTCATCGATTTCCTGTTCGGTAAGAACGGCTGTCGGCTCATCCAGGATCAGAGTTTCCGCCCCTCTGTAGAGAGCTTTCAGAATTTCCACTCTCTGCTGCATACTGACCGTAATATCCCGAACCAGCGCATCCGGATCAACCTCAAGACCATATTTCTCTACAAGATCCACGACATTCTGCCGTGCCTTTTTCATGTCAAGCGTAATGCCGCCCTTTGTCGACTCGCTTCCGAGTACGATATTCTGTGTCACGGTAAATGTATCCACGAGCATAAAATGCTGATGCACCATACCGATCCCGTGCTCGATTGCAGCCGTCGGATTCTTGATGTTCACTTCCTCGCCGTTAATGTAAATGTGTCCCGAATCCGCCTGATACAGACCATACAGCACATTCATCAGCGTGCTTTTGCCTGCGCCGTTCTCTCCGAGAATCGAATGGATCGTTCCCTTCTTCACATCCAGATCCACATCTGTCAGGGCATAGAAGGATCCGAAACTCTTCGTTATCCCGTGCATCTGAACGGCATATTCCTTGCTTACTTCCGCTGCCATCCCTTTTCCTCCAAAGGTTTATTTTAAAAAAGCGGCCGCCAAAAAGGCGGCCACCGTCTTTGAGCCAAACTGTATTCTATTTTGCCTTGTGTATCGCGAAAGTCTTATCAGCCGAGAGTCTTCACATAATCCTCATAGTCTTTCTTATTTGCCGGAGGAGTGATCTTTCCCGCCTTAATATCATCGCCGATCTTCAGAGCCGCATTGTATGTGTCGTCAGAGTAGAGATGATGATCTGTGGAAATACCGACCGCATTTTCCTTCAGACCGTATTCCACATCCTTCGGAAGTTTCTGGCCGCTTGCAAATTTTGCGGAAAGGTCTTCCACAGCAACATTCACGTTCTTCAGGGCGGATGTCAGAACATTTTCCGGAGCCAGGTAGTTCTGATCACGGTCTACGCCGATTGCAAACTTGTTGGCATCCTTTGCAGCTTCAATGACACCCTGGCCCGTACCGCCTGCTGCATGGTAGACAATGTCGGCACCGTCTGTAAACATCTTATTGGCAATGGATTTGCCCTTCGCCGCATCAGAGAAGGACTCTGCATACTGGGAATCTACGGTTACGTTCTTGCCAAGTTCCTTATTGGCATACGCAACACCGGCCTTATAGCCCCATTCGAACTGATCGATTGTAGCAGAGGATACGCCGCCGACGAATCCGACCTTATTTGTTTTCGTTGTTGCCGCCGCAATGTAACCGACCATAAAAGAGGATTCCTGCGCACGGAATACGACACCGGTCAGATTGTCAAGAGAATCCTGGTTGTTGTTATCTACGATTGCAAAATGAATATCCGGATTGTCCTGCGCCGCCTGCTTGATGCCATCGTAGCATGCATAGCCGATGCCCCAGCAAAGGGTGTTACCCTGGTCGATCAGGGTATTAAAGTTGTTGACAAAGTCGGATGCCTGTTTGGATTCAATATAATTGTCTGTAAACATCTTATTGGCAATGGATTTGCCCTTCGCCGCATCAGAGAAGGACTCTGCATACTGGGAATCTACGGTTACGTTCTTGCCAAGTTCCTTATTGGCATACGCAACACCGGCCTTATAGCCCCATTCGAACTGATCGATTGTAGCAGAGGATACGCCGCCGACGAATCCGACCTTATTTGTTTTCGTTGTTGCCGCCGCAATGTAACCGACCATAAAAGAGGATTCCTGCGCACGGAATACGACACCGGTCAGATTGTCAAGAGAATCCTGGTTGTTGTTATCTACGATTGCAAAATGAATATCCGGATTGTCCTGCGCCGCCTGCTTGATGCCATCGTAGCATGCATAGCCGATGCCCCAGCAAAGGGTGTTACCCTGGTCGATCAGGGTATTAAAGTTGTTGACAAAGTCGGATGCCTGTTTGGATTCAATATAATTGGTCTTGATTCCGGTATCCTTTGTCAGCTGCTGCAGCCCTTCCCATGCGGACTGGTTAAAGGACTGATCGTTGATTCCTCCAGTATCCGTGATCATCGCGATCTTCACAGAACTGTCCACATTTGCCGGAATGGACACAGCGCCGGAAGAAGCAGAAGCCTCCGCAGGAGCTGCCGTGGAAGACGCCTCAGCTGTGGATGTCGCAGCTGCCGTCGATGATGACGCCGCTGCAGATGATGCCGTGCTTGTTCCCGGTGCGGAAGCTCCGCAGGCTGCCAGAGAAATTGTTGTGGCTGAAACAAGAAGTCCCGCCATCAGTTTCTTCAGATTCATAAATACCCTCCTTTTCTTTGCCCTTAAGGAACATCGAAATAACGTAATGCCCTTGCCGTCAGGTTTTACATTAATTTTACTTTACCTCAAAAAGAATCGGCTGTCCACAGAATTGTACTGCAATAATATATCTCCCGGCGCTCAAAATCGTTTTGGATTCGCGTCCGGGAGATATATTTTTCCACCTCACTTTTTATATCCAGTTAAAGCTTACTGATTCTCTCCAGCGCCTTCTTCGTATTTTCGTGTGTGCCGAA
>CAYYEB010000048.1:0-10768 GCA_964470725.1 uncultured Lachnospiraceae bacterium
AGAGCAGAGGACTGAAAATCCTCGTGTCTCTGGTTCGATTCCGGAACTGGGCATCATTTTTTTCAGAAGCCGAAAGGCTTCTTTTTTTTATACCTAAGATATGATAAGATAAGAAATCGAAACAGAATTATGTTTTAAGAAAGGGGAGAATTTATTTATGAAGAAACGTAGAGGGCCGGTATGGAAAGGGATACTGGCTGCATTGTCGTTGTCTCTGCTTATGACGATGAGTTCTGCATCTGTATTCGCTGATGAGAACAATACATCATCTGTTACGGAGCAGGGGGCGACTTCTGTTGCAGAATCTGCTGCACAAAGTGAAACATCAAATGCGGATGCATCAGCTTCCAAAGAAGGGACATTATCCACAGAAAGCACTGCAAATGAAGCTGCAGTGTCGGAAAACAGCACCGAGAATAATGCAAATGTGGAAGAAACTCCATCTGCGAATGCAGCTTCCGGTGAGACGGAAAGTGAAACTCCGATTGTGAGTGAATCTGTGGGAACGACAAATATGTTCCGTTTCTATAATCCGAATTCAGGGGAGCATTTTTATACATCTTCAACCAATGAGGGGCTTTACCTGAGAAATCACGGGTGGAAATATGAAGGGGTAGGCTGGGTTGCGCCAGTATCATCCGGCAGTCCTGTCTACAGACTTTATAATAAGAATGCGGGCGATCACCATTACACAACAGCGACTAAGGAAAGAGATTATCTGGTTTCCGTCGGCTGGACATATGAAGGAATCGGTTGGTATTCAGATGACAATCAGACTGTTCCGATTTACAGGCAGTACAATCCGAATGCAAAGGCGGGAGCTCATAATTATACCTCTGCGCAGAACGAAGCAAATTATCTGATTAAAAACGGATGGAGAAATGAAAATATCGGATGGTATGCTGCTGCACCCGGAAGAACGGGAAACGGAGTAGAAGATATCGGTGCGGTAACCACTTACGACGGAATTGATTTTTCACCTATTTATGATTACAACTATTATCTCTCCGATAATGAAGATCTTTCCTCTATGAGCGGAGACGATGAAAAGCTTCTGCAGCATTTTGCGACATCGGGCATTATGGAAAACCGTCAGGCAAAAGCCGGTGTTTCTCCATCAAGTTCCGAATATCAGAAGATTAAAAAGCAGGTAGAAGCAAAGACGGGATCAGAGGATATGAAAATTGCCAATACCTATGACAGCAATACGAATTATCTGATCCTTGTCAACAGAAATGCTCACAGAGTTTATATCTACCAGGGAAATGGCAAGAAGGGAAACTGGAAGAAGATCAAGGAATGGCCGTGTGGTGACGGAAAACCCTCAACTCCGACACCGGAAGGCGTATTCATGATTTATGGTCATGCATACATGTTTGGTGATGGATCTCATGAATTCTATGCATCCTTCTTCTACAAGAGCTATTATTTCCATTCCGTTATCTACAGCCCGGCTGCAACAACACCGGATCCGAAATATATGACAGATGGTACACTGGGCGCTGGGGTCTCTCATGGCTGTGTCAGACTTACAGCGGATAATGCAAAATGGATCTATGATAACATCCCGATGAATACGACGGTTGTTGTGACACACTGGTAAATAGCAGAAGAGTTGTATTTTCACCTGATGCAGGGTGAGATACAGCTCTTTGCATATAACAATATTGCGAAAAAGCAGGGAAAGTTTGAAAATGAAAAAGCGGCAGGCAAAATGGAAAATAGTATCTGCAGTCTTATCTGTCCTTATGATTGCCTCATTGGGATCAACTGCAGTGGTGGCGGACGACCGGATTTCGGCTTCTGATGCGTCTGTGGTTTCTGTTTCTGAAAATACCGAAATAAAGAAAACGGAATCAGAGGGTTCTCTTCCAAACAGCATTTCAGAAAATGTTAGTTCAGAAGGCGGCAATGAAGAAGCAAATAGTCAGGAATCACAGGAGAAGCTCTCTGTTCCGGAGAACGGTCAGGCATCTGCGGCAGCAGATGAATCAGCTGAAGAAAAGAATACGGCACTGGTTTCGGAATCACAGGGATCTCCGATGTACCGACTGTACAATCCGAATACCGGTGAGCATTTCTATACATCTGCACAAAGAGAAGCAATCTATACCAGAAATGCAGGATGGAACTATGAGGGAATCGGATGGTATGCACCAGATTCCGGAACACCGGTTTATCGTCTCTACAATCCGAATTCCGGAGATCATCATTATACAATGAATGTCGGTGAGAAGAATTATCTTGCATCGCATGGATGGAAAGATGAAGGAATCAGATTTTATTCCTCAGATGAACAGCAGATAAGACTGACCAGACAGTACAATCCGAATGCAAAATCCGGTTCTCACAACTATACAACCAACGAGGCGGAAGCAAATGCCTTAGTTAAGGCCGGCTGGCATGATGAGGGTACTGCGTGGTATGCTGTTGCATCAGGCAGAGGAGCTCTTGTTTCGGATCTGGGGCCGACGACTTACTACCGTGGAAAAGACTACTCTGAGATCTATGATTTCAATTATTACATCAATCATAACAATCTGACATCAAAATATGCCAATGATGATCAGGGAGCCATTAAATATTTTGTAGAGCACGGACTTTTTGATAAGCAGCAGGCAAAAGAGGGAGTTGCTCCGAATTCAGAGGTCTACACAAGATATAGAAAAGCTTCAGATGCTTATCTTAAATATGTGGCGGAACATTCGGATAAAAATCTGATGTTTGCAAATCAGTATTCGAGTGCGACCAATTATCTGATTACGGTAAATCGAAATACTCACATGGTCTATGTCTATCAGGGCAGTCAGGGAGACTGGAAGAGAATCAACAGTTTTGCCTGCGGAGACGGAGCCCCTTCTACTCCTACAGTGGAAGGTAAATTCGCAATCTACGGACATAAGAGATATTTTGATTCAGGAAGCGTGAGATGCTTCTATGCATCTATGTTCCATGGAGCATATTATTTCCACTCCACGCTTTATGCGCAGACAGCAAACCCGCAAAGGGAAGTGGATGGAAGAGTAGGAATGGCACTTTCTCACGGCTGTGTCAGAGTGAAACTTCAGAATGCGGAATGGATTTACACGAAGATACCGACTGGAACGGCTGTTGTTGTATCCAGATGGTGAAATGAAGTTTTACCGATGAGAATTCATACATAATAAAAAAAGAGATCAGGGATGGTGAGAATATCTCGTCATCTCTGATCTTTTTTTCTCTTTGAATATGATAAGTAAGATCCGAAAAGGACCGATCATCAATCAAGGGAAACCTTGAAATCATCAGAGCCTTCACCGTTTACTACATAATATGCAGCATCTTCTTCCGGCTTTACGTATACTTCAAGAGTTTTGATTTCAGCACCGGCATGTGCATCCTTATAAGCCTTTTCAGCTTTTGCAACAACATCTGCTGTATTAACCTGCTTGCCGTAAAATTCCACAACTACAGTCGTTTTTGTCTCTTCTTTTGCAGGAGCTGCAGCCTTCTTCGGTTCTGCCTTCTTAGCTGCAGTTGTTTTCTTTACTGCGGTCTTTTTGGAAGCTGTCTTCTTCGGAGCAGCCTTTACAGCTGCCGCTGCTTTTTTCGTCTCTGTCTTTGCCGTTGCAGCAGCTTTCTTTGTTTCTGTTTTTGCAGCCGCTACGACTTTTCTTGTCTCAGCTTTTACTGTTTCCTTCTTTACAGGTGACATGGTCTCCTCCTTCGTAAAAACGTCTTCATAAATGTCAGTTAAAACCTGAACATAGCATGCCAAACTACGGTTCGGATTATAAAATAAAAAATTTTTTTTGTCAATTTTTGTTGAATTTACAGGCATTAAATTGAACAACAGGATTTTTTAGGGCGTTCTTTTCTTTTCATTTTTTTTGAAAAACAAAAAAATGGAAAGCAGCTTCTTGGAGAAATACACAATGACCTGTGATAAAATGATTTTATTCGTAGAAAGAAGGTAGAAATTTATGCGTTTTCTGATCCAGAGAGTGACAGAGGCAAAAGTGGAGACGGAAGGAAAGGTAATCGGTCAGATCGGGAAGGGATATCTTGTACTGATCGGCATTGCGGATGAGGATCAGAAAGAGGACGCCGATAAGCTGATCCGAAAGATGATCAATTTACGGATTTTTGAAGATGAAAACGGAAAAACCAATCTGTCACTGAAGGATGTGAATGGAGAACTTCTTCTTATTTCACAGTTCACGCTTTATGCCGATGCGCGTCATGGAAACCGTCCGAGCTTTATCAGGGCGGGAAAACCGGATATGGCCGGGAAAATGTATCAGTACATTATAGAGGAAACAAAAAAATACGGATTTCCCGTAGAGACAGGAAAATTCGGCGCGGATATGAAGGTTTCACTTACAAATGACGGACCCTTTACAATCCTCCTTGAATCATGAATACCGAAAGTTTACAATATAGTGTATAAGTTTCAAAAGAAAGGACCGCCATGAAATTCATCTCCTGGAATGTCAATGGACTGAGGGCAGTACTGAAGAAAAACTTTATGGATTTCTTCAAGGAAGCAGATGCCGATATTTTCTGTATACAGGAAACGAAGATGCAGGAAGGTCAGGTAAAACTGGATCTGCCCGGATATGAACAGTATTTTAATTATGCGGAACGAAAGGGATATTCAGGCACTGCGATTTTTACGAAGAAGAAACCGCTTTCCGTTCGTTATGGGATGGGAATAGAGGAACATGATCATGAGGGGAGAATCATTACGCTGGAGTACCCGGATTTTTTCTTCACCACGGTTTATACGCCGAATTCGCAAAGCGAATTGAAGCGGCTGGACTATCGCATGAAGTGGGAAGATGATTTTCTTGCGTATATGAAGAGCCTAGATGAGAAAAAGCCGGTGATCTGGTGCGGAGATCTGAATGTGGCCCATGAGGAGATCGATATAAAAAATCCGAAGACGAACCGTCACAATGCCGGGTTTACCGATGAGGAGCGTGGGAAAATGACAAAGGTGCTGCAGAGCGGATTTGTTGACACTTTTCGTTATTTTTATCCGGATCAGACGGGAATTTATTCCTGGTGGTCTTATCGTTTTCATGCACGTGAGAAAAATGCAGGCTGGCGAATCGATTATTTTATTGTATCCGAACGGCTGCTGCCGAAACTTGCAGATGCAAAGATACTGACGGAGGTCCCGGGATCGGATCACTGCCCAGTTGAACTCGATCTGAAATGAATTACACCTATATTGTAAGATGCGCCGACGGAAGCCTATATACAGGCTGGACCAATCATTTGAAAGAGCGAATCGAAGCGCATAATGCAGGCAGGGGAGCCAAATATACGAAGAGCAGGCGGCCCGTGGAGCTTGTATATTTTGAAACATTTTCCACAAAAGAAGAAGCAATGTCGAGGGAATGGCATATAAAGCATCTGACAAGGAAGGAAAAACAAAAACTGATTTTAAGTCAAAAGCAAGAGTCTGTATGTGTTGTGAAACGTGAATGGCGGAATGACTGCGATTCACAATGATCAGAGGAGAGGGAGATTATGAGAGAAAAGGAAGACCATATCTATATTGTAGGACATAAAAATCCGGATACGGATTCGATCAGCGCTGCAATTTCTTATGCATATCTGAAAAATAAGCGAACCAATTCCGCAAAATACATGGCATGCAGAGCAGGACAGATCAATAATGAGACGGACTTTGTTCTGAAATATTGGAACAAAGAGGCGCCATACTACCTTCCGAACGTGGGCATGCAGGTCTATGATATGGACATCGATGAGTCAGAAGGTGCACCGGATGACATTACAATCCGTATTGCATGGGAATATATGAAGGAAAGCCAGACGGTTACGCTTCCGGTCATGGCGCAGGATGGATCACTTGAGGGACTTCTGACGGTCGGGGATATTGCAAATTATTATATTGATGCCTACACCAAGACAATTATGTCTGAAGCAAAGACGAAATACTATGATATTGCGGAGACCATTAACGGAACGGTAATCCTCGGCAATGAGCATGGCTATTTTTCACATGGCAAGGTTCTGGTCGGCGCCGCGCAGCCGGAACATCTGGCCCAGGTCATTGAGCGGGATGATCTCATAATCTTAAGTGACCGGGAAGATACGCAGCGGCAGGCAATTGAGTGCGGAGCAAGCTGCATCGTGGTCTGCCTGTCGGAAGACGTATCGGACGAAATCAAAAAGCTTGCGGATGAGCATTTGTGTGTCATCATCTGTACGAAATTTGACACCTATACGGTGGCGCGTCTGATCAATCAGTCGATTCCTGCCAAGTCATTGATGAAACGGAAAAATCTTGTGACGTTCCATCTGGATGATTATGTGGATGATATCCGTGAGACAATGGGAAAATACCGCTATCGTGATTTCCCTGTGCTCGATCATACCGGAAAATATATCGGCATGATTTCCCGCAGAAGTCTCATCAATGTCAAGAAAAAGCAGTTGATTCTGGTCGATCATACGGAGGAATCCCAGGCCGTTGATAATCTGGACGAAGCGGAGATTCTGGAAATTATCGATCATCACAGAATCGGTACGGTGGAAACATTGCAGCCTGTGTACTTCCGTGGTGAACCGGTCGGCTGCACCTGCACGATTCTGACAAGCATGTATGAAGAACAGAATGTGGAGATTCCGCCGGATATCGCAGGATTGATGCTTTCCGCGATTTTGTCCGACACACTGATGTTCCGTTCTCCGACCTGTACGTCAAAAGATGAAAGAGCAGCCAAAAAACTTGCTGAGATTGCAGGCGTGGAGATCGAGGATTATGCAAAGCAGATGTTCAAGGCCGGAAGTGATCTGAAGGGCAAGACACCGGATGAAATCATGCATCAGGATTATAAGAAGTTTATCTTTGGCGATACGGTATTCGGTGTAGGTCAGATCAGTTCCATGGATGCGGATGAACTGAAGGAGCTTGAAGAGACACTTCGCCCGCAGCTTGAAGAGGAATGCGGAAAGAATGATACCACTATGATTTTCTTCATGCTGACGAACATTCTGACGGAGGATACCACTTTAATGACCTACGGAAAGGGAAGCGAAGAACTCGTAGAGGAAAGCTTTGGAGTGGAAGTCGAAGACGGAAGCTGCGTACTTCCGAAGGTCGTATCCAGAAAGAAGCAGCTGATTCCGGCATTTATGGCCGCTTTGCAGAATCAGCAGTAAGAAAAGCAGGGATTTATGAAAGAAAAATGGAAGGCCGGCAATATGCTTTACCCGTTGCCGGCCGTTTTAATTACATCGAAAAATAAGGCGGGACAGGAAGATGTCTGTACTGTCGCATGGACGGGGACAGTCTGTACGAATCCCCCCATGCTCAGCATTTCCCTTCGGCCGTCCAGACTTAGTTATGAATATATTTCCGAGACAGGTGTATTTGCAGTGAATCTGACGAATGAAGCTCTGGCATTTGCAACTGACTTTTGCGGCGTCGTTTCGGGCAGGGATGAAGACAAATTCGAAAAGGCTCATCTGACAAAGACGGCTGCCGATACAATTGACTGTCCATTGATTGAAGAATCTCCGGTCAATATCGAATGTCAGGTTGTAGAGGAAAAAGCACTCGGTTCCCATACGATGTTTCTTGCAAAAGTGCTGACTGTACATGCGGATCGTAAATATCTGGATAAGAACGGAAGATTTGAATTTGACCTGGCCAGACCAATCGTGTATTCTCATGGAGAATATCATGGGCTGGGGAAGAAGCTTGGAACATTCGGGTACAGTGTGCGGAAAAACAAAGTCCGGAGGAAACATCATTGAATTATGTAATGATCGGTCTGCCCGGCTCCGGTAAAAGTACGATCGGAGTCATGCTGGCCAAATATATCGGATATGGATTTATTGATACGGATCTGATGATTCAGATGCAGGAGAAAAGAAAGCTGTCAGAGATCATTGAAGAGGAGGGAACTGAAGGTTTTATAGAAATCGAAAACCGTGTTCTGTCCTGCGTCGCAGCGGATCGCTGTGTAATTGCAACCGGAGGAAGTGCGGTATATGGCCCTGAAGCTATGGAACATTTTAAGAAGATGGGAAAAATCATCTATCTGAAAATCAGTTATCCGGAAATGAAGCATAGAATCCGCAATACATTTCGTAAGCGTGGGGTGGTGCTGCGGCATGGTGAATCAGAGCATGACCTCTATCGGGAGCGGGTACCTCTCTATGAAAAATATGCCGATTTTATCATTGATGAACAGAACAAAGATTCAGAAGAAACATTGCAGACTCTGCTGCATGCAATAGAAAAGGATATAGATCTGTCAAAATAGAAAGAAAGTGTCGGTGAATACCGGAAAGGTACGATTCAGCCTTTAGTGGACATAAATATTTACAAAAGTGTTAAAATAAGTTAATATAAGCTCGTATGAACATATATGGCTTAGGCCAGAGGTTGCCATTCGAGGGGGATGGAGTGTTCAGCATCATATATTTAAGGGGAATAGAGGACAGGGTGAACAATGGAGCAATATGTCATTAAAGGCGGAATACCGCTTGTCGGAGAAGTCGATATTTCCGGAGCGAAAAATGCGGCACTTCCGATTATTTCGGCAGCAATTATGTCCAATGAAACGGTGACATTGGAAAATCTGCCCGATGTCAATGATATTAACGTTTTAATAGAAGCCATTGAAAAGATTGGTGCACATGTGGAGCGCCCGGACCGTCATACAGTGAAAATTAACGGATCCACGATTCAGAACTGTGAAGTGGATTACGATTCGATAAAAAAGATACGCGCATCCTATTATCTTCTTGGAGCATTGCTCGGAAAATATAACAAGGCAGAGGTACCGCTTCCGGGAGGATGTAATATCGGAAGCCGTCCGATTGACCAGCATCTGAAGGGGTTCCGTGCCATTGGCGCCGAGGTCCAGATTTCTCATGGTACAATTATTGCAAGAGCGGAACATATGCATGGAGCACATATCTTCATGGATGTGGTTTCCGTTGGTGCGACAATCAATATTATGATGGCTGCTTCGCGTGCGGAAGGAAGAACAATCATTGAAAATGCCGCGAAGGAACCGCATGTTGTGGATGCAGCCAATTTTCTGAACAGTATGGGAGCCGACATCCGCGGTGCCGGAACGGATGTGATCCGGATCCGTGGAGTAGAGAAATTCCATGGATGTACTTACAGCATTGTTCCGGATATGATTGAGGCCGGTACCTATATGTTTGCGGCAGCGGCAACCAAGGGCGATGTGGTTGTGAAAAATGTCATTCCGAAACATCTTGAGGCAGTTACCGCAAAGCTGATTGAAATCGGCTGTGAGGTGGAGGAGGGAGACGACTCTATCCGTGTGGTATGTTCCAAGAGACTGAAGAGAACTCATGTCAAGACGCTTCCGTATCCGGGATATCCGACGGATATGCAGCCCCAGATCGGAGCGGTGCTTTCGATTGCAGAGGGAACCTCTATTGTAACGGAAAGCATTTTTGAAAACCGTTTTAAATATGTGGATGAACTTTCCAGAATGGGAGCCAATATCAAAGTGGAAGGAAATACCGCCATTATTGACGGCGTTCCTCAGTTGACAGGTGCGAGAGTTTCATCACCTGACCTTCGTGCGGGGGCGGCACTTGTAATTGCCGGACTGGCTGCAGAAGGAATTACGATTGTTGATGATATTGTCTATATTAAGAGAGGATATGAGAACTTCGACGGAAAGCTCCGTGCACTGGGAGCGGAAATCGAGGAAGTAGATTCCGAAAGTGAAATCCGTAAGTTCGAACTTGAAGTTGGCTGATTTCTTAACTGAAATAGAAGAAAAATATCAGTCCTGCAGTCTCTGTGCGAGAAACTGTAGGGTTGACCGAAAGATAAGAGCAGGCCGCTGTGGTGAAAAAGATCAGATTTTTGCCGCACGGGCTGCTCTTCATATGTGGGAAGAACCCTGCATTTCCGGAAAAGAAGGATCTGGTGCAGTCTTTTTTTCCGGCTGTCCGCTGGGATGTGTATTTTGTCAGAACAGGGAAATTGCGCTTGGAAAGGCCGGAATGGCGGTGTCCATGGAGCATTTGACGGATATCTTTCTGAATCTTGAGGCTGAACATGCCAACAATATCAATCTGGTCACCCCGACGCAGTATGTCCCGCAGATTATTGTCTGTGTAAAGAAGGCAAGGGAAAGAGGACTTTCGATTCCGATTGTTTACAATACGGGAAGCTATGAGAACCCGGAAACAATCCGTTCCCTTAAGGATACGGTAGATATCTTTCTTCCTGATCTGAAATATTATGATCCGGAACTGTCTTCAAGGTATTCTCATGCGGAGGATTATTTTTCTGTCGCTTCAAAGGCAATCGATGAGATGGTGAAAATCACAGGTGAACCGGAGTTTGATGAAAGAGGCATGATGCAAAGAGGTACAATCGTGCGTCATCTGATTCTGCCGGGACATACGAAAGATTCCGAAAGAATTCTTCGCTATTTATATGAGACATATCATGATAAAATTTACGTAAGTATCATGAATCAATATACACCGATGCCTGGAATTGAGAAAACATATCCGGACCTTGGCAGAAAGGTGACAAAGCGGGAATACGAAAAGGTTGTGGATTATGCCATCGATCTCGGGATGGAAAATGCGTTCATCCAGGAGGGAGGAACGGCATCGGAGAGTTTTATTCCGGCATTTGATTATGAGGGGATAAAGTAAGCCTCTAAGTGACGGCCTTCGGATTATGGTCTGTATAGTAAACCTAGATGTAAAGTTTTGCAACAAATACTGTATAAGTCTTACG
>CAYYEB010000049.1:0-10751 GCA_964470725.1 uncultured Lachnospiraceae bacterium
TCGTCAACAGCATCGGTCTGGACTACGTTTCCTGCAGCCCGTTCCGTGTACCGATTGCAAGACTTGCAGCAGCTCAGGCTTCTCTGAAGCAGGGCGATGTAAAATAATAAATACACCCACAGCAGAAATGCTTCTGCTGAAAAGAACAGCCTCACCTTCGGGTGAGGCTGTTTTCCTTTTAATGGGGATTTGATTGTGCTAGAATAGTGATGTTTAAAAAATACTGCTTATCGCAGCGGAAATTGCCAAACAATGAAGCTGTGTAAGACGCATACAGTATTGGATAAAGTTTTTTTGCGTACTATGGAAGAAAGGACGGATAAGGTTCGGATGATCGTCGGACCGAGATCGACTTATGGCTTCAAAAGATGAAATTGTACAGCGTCTTGAGACGCTGAAGACTCAGATGAAAGACTCTGGAGTGGATGCCTATCTTGTAACATCCTCCGATTTTCATGCTTCTGAATATGTGGGAGATTATTTCAAGGTTTCTGAATATCTGACCGGCTGCACAAGCGATAATGTTACGCTCGTGATAAATGAGGCAGGTGCATATTTATGGACAGACGGAAGATATTTTATTTCAGCAGCCGAAGAGCTGGAAGGAACGGGCGTCCATCTGATGCGTATGGGCCAGCCGGGAGTGCCGACAGTCAGAGAGTTTCTGCAGATGACATTGCAAAAAGGTCAGACGCTTGGATTTGATGGCCGCTGCGTCAGTGCAACCGACGGAGAAATCTATCGTTATGCCGCTTCCAGAAGAGGGGCGGAAGTGGAGTCGGTGGATCTGATCAGTCAGATCTGGCCGAATCGTCCGAAGATGGCCTCTCATCCGGTGATTCTTCTTGATGAAAAATTAACCGGAGAGACAACACGCTCCAAGGTCGCAAAGGTACGTGCTTATCTGAAACGTTTTCAGGCGGGATCGCTTGTGCTTTCCAAACTGGATGATATTATGTGGCTGTTCAATTTCCGGGGAGCGGATATTGAATGCAATCCGGTGGCTCTGTCTTATGCGATTATCGGAATTTCCACTCTGGATCTGTTTATCCAGAGCTCCGAAGTCACGGATGAATTTCGGAATTACTGCAGAGAGCAGCAGATTAAGCTCCATGCATATGAAGATGTCTATGATTATATCAAGGACTATCACTTCGAAGGCCGCATTTTTGCCGATAAAAATGCGTCAAGCGACACGATGATTCAGCTCCTGAAATCAAAGGCTGATCTGCTCTATGGAACAAATCCTACAACACTCATGAAGGCCATCAAGAATCCGACGGAACTGCAGAATCTCCGGAAGTATTATATTGAGGACTCGGTTGCGGTCTGCCGCTTTATCTATTATGTAAAGAATAACGTCGGAAAGATTCCGATGACGGAAATTTCGGCGGCGCAATATCTGGATAATCTCAGAAGTCAGATTCCGGGATTTTTGGATTTGTCATTCCCGACGATTTCCGCATACAATGCAAATGCTGCAATGGCGCATTATGCGCCGGATGAAAACTCCTGTGCAGAGCTGAAACCAGAGGGCTTCTTGCTTGTAGACTCCGGAGGACAATACCTCGGCGGCACTACAGATGTCACACGTACAATTGCACTGGGACCTTTAAGCGAGGAAATGAAAAGAGACTTCACTCTTGTCCTTGCTTCAAATCTGCGTCTTTTATATGCGAAATTTCCTTATGGCTGTACAGGCGTGAACCTGGATACCTTTGCGCGTGCACCGCTCTGGGAGCACGGAATAGATTTTAATCACGGTACCGGACATGGTATCGGGTATATCTTAAATGTCCATGAGGGACCTCAGAACATTCGCTGGAGGGCAAATAAGAAGGGCAAGGACTGGGCATTCGATGCCGGTATGATTACTTCCGACGAGCCGGGTATCTACCGTGAGGGTAAATACGGAATTCGTACGGAGACGATCACGGAATGTGTCAGCGATGAAGTCAATGAATTCGGAAGATTTCTGAAATTTGCTCCATTGACATATGTGCCGATTGACCAGGAAGCGCTGGACAGGAACTATCTGGCAAAAGAAGATATCGAAAAGCTGAATGATTACCATGCGAAGGTATGGGAAAAGATCTCTCCCTATCTGGAGGGAGAAGAAAAAGAGTGGCTGCGCAAGGCAACCAGACCCTTTTGAAACTACGAAACTACTTTTTCATCTTTAGCGCACCGAGTGGATTCGCTTTTCTGTATGTCCCGTTCTTTACGGCCATCAGATCCTTCCAGTGCCTTTGCAGCATAAGAAGTGTATAGAAGAGCATCAATATGGCCGCTTCCCTCTGATGCAGAAGGAGCAGCATCAGGGTATATGTACCGGGAATAAGAATTGCTCCGACAGGCAGGTATCCTGTAAGGAGCACAATGATAAGTCCGACAATATTGGCAAGAATTCCCGGAAGCGGCATGGATAAAATGATGGCGGAGCAGGAGACGGATACGCCTTTTCCGCCATGAAAATGATGCCAAAAGGGAAAATTATGTCCCACTACGACACCGAGGCCGGTATAAAGAACGCTCAGGGTCCACTTTCCCGGAAAAAGGCGCCAGGTCAGAAGGCAGGCAATCAGCGTTTTCAAAATGTCTCCCGCCAGAACCTTTGCGCCGGCCTTTACGCCGAGAACATGGGAAACGTTGGCCATTCCCGGATTGCCGGATCCGAATTCGAAGGGCGATTTTCCGGCGGTTCGCCTGGATACCACATATGCTGTCAGGATGCAGCCAAACGGATATCCGATCAGAAAGCTCCATAATCTGAACATTTAGGACATCTCCTTATATGTAGATTTGATAGTTTTCAGTATAGCTTATACCTGAACCGTTTCGCAAGTTGTGTGAAAAAAAGTTGCGATGAGATGAAATGAAACGATTCAGGAAGAACGAAACGGAGGAACTCAATTGATTTCAAAACTGCTTCCGGGGGTTCGGAAGAAATGGCAGATACCGGTTAAGTTAATCGGCACGATCATTACACTTGGAATTCTGATTTACTTTCATAAACTTTTCTTTGAACCATCGACACTTACAGATATACAGGTTATCGTTCCGCTGGAAAATCACAGAACAGCGGTATTTGTTATCCTTACCATTCTGACCGTTATCTGCGGACTTGATGGTCTTCGATCTTCATATGGCATCCACAAAACGGAGAAAAAGAACGGTCTGAGCGGTCCTTTGGAATTACTGTTCTGGCTTTTCATCACTTTCTTGAATTCCATACTGAGCTTTCTGGAAGTGGAATTGATAAACAATTATTATTTTTATCAGATGAAATTCCGTTACATGGCACTCGGTGTCGTAATCACCTTTCTGCTTTATCTTTTTTTCCTTTTCATTACAGATTCGGTCAGCATAGGCCTTACCATCGGAAACTGTTTCTTCCTCGCCTGGGGAATGGTCAATTATTATGTACAGCAATTCCGCGGCATCCCGTTTCAGTGGATTGATTTCGGATCGATGAAAACCGCAATGCACGTATCGGGAAATTATGACTATACACCGACCTGGCAGATTATTACGTGTCTGGTCCTTACAATTGCCGTCTGCGGATTTTTACTGCATGCGAAGAGATATCACACATTCCGTCACTGGATCGGGAGAGTAGCCTCAAGAGCTGCCGCAGTTCTGGTTCTGGTTGCGTTTTCCGCGGTATTTATTCACTCCGATTTTTTGGCGAATCAGGGAGTCTGGCTTCGTGACTGGCAGCCATGGTTTACCTACAGGCTTTTCGGAATGGAAACGGGATTTCTGGCCTTTGCACATGCATCATATCCTGAGGCTCCTGTTTCGTACTCTCAGGATCATGTGAAGGATATTATTTCCAAATCGGAAAAGGATACAAAGAAAGAGGAGGATAAGAGAGAAGAATCCGGACTTACGGTTCCCGAAAATATCATCTGCATTATGAACGAAAGCTTCTCGGATCTTTCGATTTATCCGAATTTCCAGACCAATGTGGAGATGCTGCCCCATTTAAATGCTTTGAAGGAAAATACGCAGCAGGGACGCCTTATGGTATCCGTAAAGGGCGGTACAACCGCAAATACGGAGTACGAGTTTCTGACGGGAAATTCCACGGTTCTGTCACCTTCCACGGTAGTTTATAATTCCTTCATCAAGCAGGATCAGTATTCTCTCGCCCGGACTCTTACATCACAGGGGTATACGGCATATGCGCTTCATCCGTATTACAGAAACGGATGGAACCGGGAAATTGTTTACCCGAAAATGGGATTTCAGGATTTCCTTTCCATGGAAAATTCTTTTGATTCACGGTCCTATGTCAGAAGTTTCATTGATGACAGCTCGGATTATGACCAGCTGATTTCCGAAGTGGAGAAGAAGAAAAAGGGCGAAAAATTATTCCTGTTCAATGTGACGATGCAGAATCACAGCCCCTATGAAAATCCGTACCTTCAGTCAACCGTTACGATTCCGAATTACAACGGAACGGACAAGAGCAGGGCGGAACAATATCTGACACTGACACAGATTTCGGATGAGGCGATTCAGAAGCTGATTGATTATTTCAAGAAGAGCGATGAAAAGACGCTGATCTGTTTCTGGGGAGATCATCAGCCGGAAATCGGAGATGATTTCTGGAAGTACTGCCTCGGAAAGAGTCTGGATCAGGCGTCGTTTGAAGAACAGCAGCTGACATATGAAACCCGCTATTTTATCTGGGCAAATTATGATATTCCGGAAAAAGAGAATCAGACACTGAGTGCCAATTATCTGAGCAGCTATCTGCTGTCTCTGACAGGACTTAAGGAAACGGGATATCAGAATTATCTGCTGAATCTTCGGGGTACCGTTCCTGCGATGAATGCCTACGGTTATCTGGGAACGGATGGAAAGCAGCATGAGTGGGGCACTGCCGATGCGGGAAAGACAGAATCCTCTGAACTTGAACAATATAAGTGCCTGATTTATAACGAACTGACAGCAGGAAAGAAGAGAGATGCAGAATTCTTCGGAATCGATAAAAAATAAACAAATCCATATCGTATCCGGACAAAATCGCAAGACGGAATTCAGGGCCGGAATAAAAGACGGCCTTCCTATCTGCATCGGGTATTTTGCCGTCTCCTTTGCATTCGGGATTCAGGCGGCCAAACTGTCATTAACCACGTTTCAGGCCACCATGCTGTCCGCCCTAAACCTCACCAGCGCCGGACAGCTTGCAGGAATAGAAGTCATTGCGGCAGGGGGATCTTATTTGGAAATGGCAATGGTGCAGTTTGTCATAAACCTGCGCTATCTGCTTATGTCGACGGCCCTTTCGCAGAAAATAGACCCTTCCCTTCCGATCCCCCACAGACTCGGTATCGCCTACGGGGTGACAGATGAAATCTTCGCGGTATCTGTCACTAGGAAGGGAACTCTGTCTCCCTTTTATTCCTATGGAGTGATCCTTGTCGCAACAGTCGGCTGGGTCGGAGGAACGGCGATAGGGGCTGCCGCCGGAGCTATTCTGCCGAACGTACTCTTATCGGCTCTCGGCATCGCGCTCTATGGAATGTTCATTGCGGTGATTCTTCCGCCGGCAAGATCTGACCGGCACATTCTGTTCGCGGTTCTTGCGTCCATGCTGCTGAGCACAATCATGGAATTTGCACCGCATCTTAAGAAGCTTTCTTCCGGAGCAAGAATCATTGTCATTACCGTTTTGGTAGCATCTTTCTGTGCCTGGAAGTGGCCCGTATCTGAGGAGGAAGAAAATGCATAACGTCTATATTTACATATTGGTTATGGCCGTTGTCACTTATCTTATCCGTGCCCTTCCCCTTACACTGATACGAAAGGAAATCAAAAATAAATTCCTGAAATCTTTTATTTATTACGTACCTTATGCCACCCTTGCTGCGATGACATTTCCGGCTATTTTGTTTTCGACAAACAGCCTGATCTCTGCAATTGCGGGGTTTGCGGTGGCTGTAATACTGGCGTATTTTCGAAAGAGTCTTCTGACAGTTGCGGCAGGTGCGGTGGCAGCGGCCCTTGTGACCGGCATTTTTATCTGACTACAATCAGTTCCGAATGCGATGGGGGCGGTTACACAATGGGAGATCTGCGCTGCCGCACAGATAAAGAGAAAAGGACAGGCTGGAGGATAACATGCTTCTTGCAGTAAATATGGGAAATTCTTTAATCAGAATTGGTGTTTTGGAACACGGGAAACTGCTTCTGCGCGATCATTTTTCCACTGATTTCAAAAAGACGGATACGGAATATGCCGTTCTTTTGCACATGGTTCTGGAATTGAATCAGATTTCGTCCGGAGATTTTGATGGAGCCATCCTTTCCAGTGTGGTTCCGCCGATGACCGGTATTATAAAGAGGGCCATTCAAAAGTCCATAGGCATTGATCCTCTTGTCGTGGGGCCGGGTGTGAAAAACGGGCTAAAGATAAAGATCGAAAATCCCCGCACTCTGGGATCGGATATTGTGGTGGATGCAGTCGGCGCTGCAGATCTTTATTCCGCACCTCTCATTATTACGGATCTTGGTACGGCGACAACAATTACCTATATCGATGAGGAAAAAAGTTACTGCGGCGGTTCCATTATGCCGGGCTTTTTTATGTCTTCCGAAGCATTGTCGCGAGGAACATCTCAACTTCCAAGGGTCTCTCTTGAGGATCCGGGAGATGTCATAGGAAAAAATACGATAGATGCCCTGAAAAGCGGAGCTCTCTTCGGACATCCATGATAGACGGAATGATCGAACGAATCATTGCGGAAAAACATGTCAGACATGTGCATCTTATTGCAACCGGCGAGGCCGCTGAGACTGTGATTCCATATTGCCGTCATAAAATTCAGATCGACAGAAACCTGAGTTTTCATGGACTGGAAGTGATCTATCGTAAAAACAGAGCTCAGTAAAGCAGTATCGCTTTCTTAAAATGTAAATATATTAACACCAAATATAAAATAATCATGCTTTTATTCATATATTATTGATATATAAAATAAAAATATGCTATACTATTCATGCCGGCAAAATAAGTTATATCCATGAATCGAGGGTATTTTGGCATGAACAGAAGTTATGTGATTATGAGCAAAGAGAAGGGTTCCTATGAAAAATTTTCGGAAATGATCAGAAAAGATGATCCGAAGAGCCGGGTAATGAGAGTCAGGGACGCATCGGAGGCGTATAATGTTGCACGGATCGCCAATCAGCCGATCGTTGTCATTGATATTGAGCAGCTGTCTGCCGCTGATGAATATACCGGGTATCTTTCTTCCGGGGATGATGGAAAAAACGCCAGAGAACGGCTGGGAGAGTTGAAACGTTATATCACTTTGAACCTGGATAAACATTTGTCTCTTGTGGATCTGTCCAGGAAGATGTACATTACACCGAATTATTTGTCGAGCATTTTCCGAAAATATGAAAACGTCACATTGATACAGTTTATTGAGGGAGAGAGAATGCGAAAAGCAAAATTTCTTCTCGAAACGCAGAAAAACAGCCATATCAGAGACGTGGGAAGAGAAGTCGGATACGAAAGCTGCGCATATTTTTCACGAACCTTCAAAAAGCATTACGGAATCACTCCGCTGCGCTTCCAGAAAAACCACTGGCTGGAAAAGGCGCAGCGAAAAAAAGCGCATCAGTGAGGCGCGCAGATCGCGATTCCGAGGAATTCTTTCGGTTCATATGTGCTGCACATTTCATCCAGATAGTCGCAGATCTTTGTATAAAACTCCGTGATCACACCCTTATGTGATTCCACAGCCGCCATTTTTTCACTTTCGGATGCCGTGGCGTATTTTTCATCATATTCTTCACCGTTTACAAGAAGATCGATGGCAAAATTTTTCTTATAGGGAGCAAGACGAGGATTACGGTAGTCTTTTTCCAGAGATTCCGTGACGGAACGGACTTCCTTTACCATATCATGGACATTGGAAAACGGCATGATATTGATTTCGTTTCTCCACTTGAATTCTCCGGGAAAGTGTTTTTCAATAAAAGGATAAAAAAGTTCATGCGTACAGATATTGTCGCAGGAAAGTTCCTCGTCTTCCAGCCAGTCGGCATCGGCATCTAAAATTGCCTGGCTGATAGGTGCAAACCAGAAGCGCAGACGGCGCTGATGACCCTTTCGTACACGAATATGATAACTTTCTTCAGGCATATAACAACTCCTTTAATTCTTATAAAACGCTGATTTCAGTATACCACATGAACCGGATTATTTTAATAAGCGGCAGGCAAGAAAGTCCCACACCTTTAAGCACCTTATATGGATGTGCCTGTGGTCCGGAACCTGCTTTTGCCGGTTAAAAAGAGGAAACATATGAATTCTTATAATGAATGTCGGTCCTGCTTTCGACACTGCAGACTGATGGAGGGACAGACCGGGTTCTGCCACGCACGGAAAAATATTGAAGGACGAATACTGGATATCAATTACGGAAAACTGACAGCCATGACGCTTGACCCGATGGAAAAACACTTTCGGATGTTTCGTCCGGAGTCAAAAATTCTATGCGTCGGGAGTTTCGGCTGCAATCTGGCCTGTCCGTTTTGTCAGAGTTATACCTTGTCCACAATGGATGAAAATGATGAATATACAGAGAATGTAGGGCCGGAGGAACTGACAGCCATTGCACTTCAGATGAAATCACGTGGAAATATCGGTATCGCCTTTACTTATAATGAGCCTTTGGTGGGCTGGGAATATGTCCGGGACGCGGCGAGGCTTGCTCAGTCACAGGGACTGGCAACGGCTCTCATCACAAACGGGACATGTGACCCTTCTGTTGCAGAGCAGATTTTAAGATATATTGATGCAGTCAATGTCGATCTGAAAGGATTTACCAAGAAATACTATGACTGGGTCCATGGCAATCTGGAGGAGACAAAAGATTTTATTGAACGCGCCTATCGGAAATGTCATGTGGAGGTGACAAATCTGATTGTTCCGGAAAGAAATGATTCGGAGGAAGAAGTCCGGGACCTTTCGGAATGGCTTTCCTGGATCAGCTATGGACTGCCGCTTCATATTACAAAATATTTTCCGCGCTACCGGGTACAGATACCCGCGCCGGAAGACAGTACACTGCACCACCTGGCGGATGTGGCCCGGGAAAATCTGAAATATGTATTTGTTTGACGCTGTAATCATTTATCACGTTAAAGCAAAAAAGTCTTGCGAATGAAATAGCATGGTAGTAAAATAATTCAACGTAAAGAAGACCTGTAAACCAAAGGAGGGTTTTAGATGTCATACGTTGATGAAGTATTAGCATCTGTAAAGGCTAAGAACGCGAATGAGCCTGAATTTATCCAGGCTGTCACAGAAGTTCTTGAGTCTATCCGCGTAGTTGTGGATGCTCATGAAGAAGAGTATAGAAAAGCAGCTCTTCTTGAAAGACTTGTAGAACCGGATCGTATCATTACTTTCCGTGTACCGTGGGAAGATGATAACGGAAAGATTCATATCCAGAGAGGATACAGAGTTCAGTTCAACAATGCAATCGGACCGTACAAGGGTGGTCTTCGTTTCCATCCGTCCGTATATCCTGGAATTCTGAAGTTCCTTGGATTCGAACAGGTATTTAAGAACGCTCTGACAACACTTCCGATCGGCGGCGGCAAGGGCGGATCTGATTTCGATCCTCACGGAAAGTCTGATGCAGAAGTAATGCGTTTCTGCCAGAGCTTCATGACAGAACTTTACAAGTACATTGGCGATAATATCGATGTTCCGGCCGGTGATATCGGTGTAGGCGGACGTGAAGTCGGTTATCTGTATGGCCAGTACAAGAGAATCACGAATTCTTATGAAAGCATTCTGACAGGCAAGGGCCTTACATTCGGCGGATCCCTGATTCGTACGGAAGCTACAGGATATGGTCTTCTGTATTGCACACAGGAAATCTTAAGACTCAACGGAAAGACTCTTGAAGGCAAGACAGTTTCTGTTTCCGGTGCCGGCAACGTTGCTATTTATGCAATCGAGAAGGCAGAGGAGCTTGGTGCAAAGGTTGTGACATGCTCTGATTCCACAGGCTGGATTTATGATCCGGATGGAATCGATGTTGCACTTCTGAAGGAAGTCAAGGAAGTAAAGCGTGCTCGTCTGACAGAGTACAAGGCTGCTAAGCCGAATGCTGAATATCATGAGGGCAAGGGCGTATGGACTGTAAAGGTTGATTACGCATTCCCGTGCGCTACTCAGAACGAACTTGATCTTGAGGATGCAAAGGGATTGGTTGCCAACGGCGTACAGGGTGTCTTCGAAGGCGCTAACATGCCGACAACTTATGAAGCAACTCAGTATCTGATCCAGAACAATGTTCTGTTTACACCTGGCAAGGCTTCCAATGCCGGCGGTGTTGCTACATCTGCTCTTGAGATGTCTCAGAATGCAGAAAGACTCAGCTGGACAAGAGAAGAAGTCGATAAGAAGCTCAAGGACATCATGGTTGGTATTGCCAACAACATTTCCGAAGCTGCTGAGAAGTATGGTGCGAAGGGCAACTACGTTGTCGGCGCTAACATCGCAGGCTTTGAGAAGGTTGCAGAAGCTATGCTCGCTCAGGGTGTGTATTAATTAGCCTTAAAAACACTGAAAACCCCGGAAATCCGGGGTTTTTATTTTTGCAAACAATTAAGAAAACTCTGCTTCTGACGGCATCGTAAGTTACAAGCAAGTTACATACAAGTTACAAGCAAGTTACAAACGGATTTTAGGGCAATATTGATATTTTGGACAA